>NZ_BAABWV010000021.1:0-68031 GCF_040365005.1 Aquicoccus sp. SU-CL01552
GTCCAAGATCATCGAGTAATACCTACTCGGGTTCGACGAGGGCCGCCGGGTGAGCCGGCGGCCCTCCTATCAACTCCAAAGCCTGAAAGGGCGACAACAATGCAAAGCCAAAACATCCGTATTCGGCTGAAGGCGTTTGACTACCGCGTGCTGGACGCCAGCACCCAGGAAATCGTCAATACCGCCAAGCGGACCGGCGCCAACGTGCGCGGCCCGATCCCGCTGCCGAACAAGATCGAGAAATTCACCGTTCTGCGTGGCCCCCACGTCGACAAGAAATCCCGTGACCAGTTCGAGATCCGCACCCACAAGCGGCTCCTGGACATCGTTGATCCGACCCCCCAGACCGTGGACGCGCTGATGAAGCTCGACCTCGCCGCTGGCGTGGACGTCGAGATCAAGTTGCAGTCGTAAGGACGGAGGGTAAACACATGCGCTCTGGAATTATCGCAAAGAAAGTCGGCATGACCCGGCTGTTCATGGACGACGGGCGTCAGATCCCCGTCACCGTTCTGCAACTGGAAAACCTCCAGGTTGTCGCCCAACGCACCGCCGACAAGGATGGCTATACCGCCGTTCAACTCGGCGCCGGTTCGCCCAAGGTGAAGCGCGTGAGCAAGGCCATGCGCGGCCATTTCGCCGCCTCCAAGGTCGAGCCCAAGCGCAAGGTGGCCGAATTCCGCGTTTCCGCCGACAACCTGATCGAAGTCGGCGCCGAGATCTCGGCCGCCCACTTCCTCGAGGGGCAGAAGGTCGACGTATCGGGCACCTCGATTGGTAAGGGTTTTGCCGGTGCCATGAAACGGCACAACTTCGGCGGCCTGCGCGCCACCCACGGTGTGTCGATCTCGCACCGTTCGCACGGCTCCACCGGTCAGTGTCAGGATCCCGGCAAGGTCTTCAAAGGCAAGAAGATGGCCGGCCACATGGGCGCCGCCCGCGTGACCACCCAGAACCTCGAAGTGGTGAAAACCGACGCCGAGCGCGGCCTGGTCTTCATCAAGGGCGCGGTTCCGGGCCCGAAATCGGGCTGGGTCACCGTCAAGGACGCCGTGAAGAAGAAACTGCCGGACGGCGTTCCGTTCCCGGCGGCCCTGAAAACCGCGGCCGCGGCAGCCGAGGCACCCGCCGAAGCACCCGCGGAAGGGGGTGAAGCATGAAACTTGACGTGATCAAACTGGACGGCGGCAAGGCCGGCGACATCGAGCTCTCCGAAGACCTGTTCGGTCTGGAGCCGCGCGCCGACATCCTGCACCGCGTGGTCCGCTGGCAGCGCAACAACGCGCAGGCCGGCACCCACAAGGTCAAGACCCGCTCGGAAACCAGCTACTCGACCAAGAAGATCTATCGCCAGAAGGGCACCGGCGGCGCACGCCACGGTGACCGCAACGCGCCGATCTTCCGCAAGGGTGGTATCTACAAGGGGCCGACCCCGCGTAGCCACGGCCACGAGCTGCCGAAGAAGTTCCGCAAGCTGGGCCTGCGCCACGCGCTGAGTGCCAAGGCGAAAGCGGGCGAACTGGTCGTGATCGACACGGCCGAGTCCGAAGGCAAGACCGGGGTGCTGGCCAAGCAGGTCAAGAACCTGGGCTGGAAGCGCGCCCTGATCATCGACGGCGCCGCCGTGAACGAAGGCTTTGCCAAGGCCGCCCGCAACATCGAAGGGCTGGACGTTCTGCCGTCGATGGGCGCAAACGTTTATGACATCCTCAAGCGTGACACCCTGGTGATCACCAAGGCGGGTGTCGAAGCACTGGAGGCTCGTCTGAAATGAGCGCGAAGGCAGAACACTACGACGTGATCCGCAAGCCGGTCATCACCGAAAAGGCCACCATGGCATCCGAGAATGGCGCCGTGGTCTTTGAAGTGTCGATCGACAGCAACAAGCCGCAGATCAAGGAAGCGGTCGAGGCGTTGTTCGGGGTCAAGGTGAAGGCGGTAAACACCACCATCACCAAGGGCAAGGTCAAGCGGTTCCGCGGCCAGATCGGCAAGCGGAAAGACGTGAAAAAGGCCTATGTGACCCTCGAAGAGGGAAACACTATCGACGTGTCCACCGGACTCTGATAGTCAGCCACGAATCTGGTCTGGCCCCGGTACGCCCGGGGCCTGCGCCATTTTAACCGGGGACCTTCGGGGCCCTATGAACCAGGCACCTACGGGGGCCTTCAACATAGCGAAGCCAAAGACAACAACCTAAGGCTTCGCACGCTAAACGGAAGACAGAAAGCATGGCACTCAAGTCGTATAAGCCGACGACGCCGGGCCAGCGCGGGCTGGTGCTGATCGACCGTTCGGAGCTGTGGAAAGGACGTCCGGTCAAATCCCTTACCGAGGGTTTGACCAAGTCGGGCGGCCGCAACAACACCGGACGGATTACCTCGCGTCGTCGTGGCGGCGGGGCGAAACGCCTCTACCGGATCGTTGACTTCAAACGGAACAAATTCGATGCGGCGGCCACCGTCGAACGGATCGAGTACGACCCGAACCGGACCGCATTCATCGCGCTGATCAAGTACAGCGACGGCGAACAGGCCTATATCCTGGCGCCGCAGCGTCTGGCGGTCGGCGACCAGGTGATCGCCTCGGCCAAGGCCGACATCAAACCGGGCAACGCGATGCCGTTCTCGGGGATGCCGATCGGTACCATCGTGCACAACATCGAGATGAAGCCCGGCAAGGGTGGTCAGATCGCGCGTGCCGCCGGCACCTATGCCCAGTTCGTGGGTCGTGATGGCGGCTACGCCCAGATCCGGCTGAGCTCGGGCGAACTGCGCCTGGTGCGTCAGGAATGCATGGCCACCGTCGGTGCCGTGTCGAACCCCGACAACAGCAACCAGAACTACGGCAAGGCCGGGCGCATGCGCCACAAGGGCAAGCGCCCGTCGGTTCGTGGTGTCGTGATGAACCCGATCGATCACCCCCATGGCGGTGGTGAAGGTCGGACTTCGGGCGGCCGTCACCCGGTGACCCCCTGGGGCAAGCCGACCAAGGGTGCGCGTACCCGCAACAAGAACAAGGCGTCCAGCAAGCTGATCATCCGCTCGCGGCACGCACGCAGGAAAGGGCGCTAACACATGGCACGCTCTGTTTGGAAAGGCCCCTTCGTTGACGCTTACGTCCTGAAAAAGGCCGAAGCGGCACGCGAAAGCGGGCGCAGCGAAGTCATCAAGATCTGGTCCCGTCGGTCCACCATTCTGCCCCAGTTCGTCGGGCTGACCTTTGGTGTGTACAACGGCCATAAACATATCCCCGTCAACGTCTCGGAAGACATGATCGGTCAGAAGTTCGGTGAGTATTCGCCGACCCGGACCTATTATGGCCATGCCGCCGACAAGAAAGCGAAGCGGAAGTAAGTCATGGGCAAGGAAAAGAACCCCCGCCGCGTGGCAGACAACGAAGCAATGGCGAAAACCCGCATGCTTCGCACCAGCCCGCAGAAACTGAACCTGGTTGCGGCGATGATCCGTGGCAAGAAGGTTGACAAGGCGTTGACCGACCTGACCTTCTCGAACAAGCGCATCGCAGAGGACGTGAAGAAATGCCTTCAGTCCGCGATCGCGAATGCCGAGAACAACCACAACCTGGATGTGGACGAGCTGATCGTGGCCGAGGCCTACGTCGGTAAGAACCTGGTGCTGAAACGCGGTCGCCCGCGGGCCCGGGGCCGGTTCGGCGCGCTGCGCAAGCCGTTTTCGGAACTCACCATCAAGGTGCGTCAAGTCGAGGAGCAAGCCTAATGGGACATAAAGTCAATCCGGTCGGCATGCGCCTCCAGGTCAACCGCACCTGGGACAGCCGCTGGTACGCCGATACCAAGGATTACGGTGATCTTCTGCTTGAAGACATCAAGATCCGCGATTTCATCAAGGACGAGTGCAAGCAGGCCGGCGTGGCCCGCGTGATCATCGAACGCCCGCACAAGAAGTGCCGGGTGACGATCCACACCGCACGTCCGGGCGTGATCATCGGCAAGAAGGGCGCTGACATCGAGGTTCTGCGCAAGAAGCTGGCGAACATGACCGACAGCGAATTGCACCTGAACATCGTCGAAGTGCGCAAGCCCGAGCTTGACGCCCAGTTGGTCGGCGAGAACATCGCCCAGCAGCTTGAGCGCCGGGTTTCGTTCCGCCGCGCAATGAAGCGGGCCGTCCAGAACGCCATGCGTATGGGCGCCCTGGGCATTCGGGTGAACGTCGCCGGTCGCCTTGGCGGCGCCGAGATCGCCCGGACCGAATGGTACCGCGAGGGCCGCGTGCCCCTGCATACCCTGCGGGCCGACATCGATTATGCGCATTCCGAAGCCATGACCCCCTATGGGATCATCGGGATCAAGGTCTGGATCTTCAAAGGCGAGATCATGGAGCATGACCCGTCGGCGCGTGATCGGAAGGCACAAGAGTTGCAGGACGGCCCGGCGCCACGTGGTGCCGGTGGCGGCCGCCGCGACCGATAAGGAGTAGCAGGATATGCTTCAGCCAAAGCGTACGAAATTCCGCAAGATGCACAAAGGCCGTATCAAGGGCCTCGCAAAAGGCGGTAGCGATCTGACCTTCGGTCATTACGGCCTCAAGGCCCTTCAGCCCGAGCGTGTGACCGCGCGTCAGATCGAAGCCGCTCGCCGTGCCATGACGCGCCACATGAAGCGTCAGGGTCGCGTCTGGATCCGGATCTTCCCGGACACGCCGGTGACCTCCAAGCCCACCGAGGTTCGGATGGGTAAAGGTAAAGGTTCGGTCGATTACTGGGCCGCCAAGGTCAAGCCCGGCCGGGTGATGTTCGAGATCGACGGTGTCGACGATGAGACCGCGAAAGAGGCCCTGCGCCTCGCAGCCATGAAACTGCCGATCAAGACCCGCATCGTGGTACGCGAAGACTGGTAAGACCGACCGGTCGACGCAAGGACAACATGCCCCCGCCGAGCCATCGGCGGGGGCTTTTCGTGTTCTGCTATAATCTGGCGGAATGGCAGTAAGGTCAGGCATTCCAGACCTCGCCTTGGACGCCGATGCAGGTTATGAGGGTGTCATGGCCCAAATCGAGTCGCTTTTCGTCACCCGCCTTTACCGTTCCGCGCTCGCCACGCACGGGCCGGCTGTTGATCCCGCCGAACTTGAGGCGTCCTGCTGGTCGATCGCCGAGGATGACGAGGCCGGGCAGGCGTGGTGCGCCGAGAACGGATATCCCGGCTACACCTCCTACGCCTCGCTGACCGACCTGCCCTGGCGGTTTCCGATCTTTGCCGACCTCGTTAAGTCCCTCGACGCCCATGTTGCGGCCTTTGCCGAGGAACTCGACTTTGACCTGGACGGAAAACCGCTGCGGTTGGAGGACCTCTGGATCAACATCCTGCCCGAGGGCGGCACGCATTCCTCGCATATCCATCCACACAGCGTGATCAGCGGTACGACCTATGTGGCGATGCCGGAAGGCGCCAGCGCGCTGAAACTGGAAGACCCCCGCTCGTCTCGAATGATGGCGGCGCCGCCCCGTCGGAAAGACGCAAGGCGTGGCCTGCAACCGTTTGTCTATGTTGCGCCCGAGGTGGGTGAGGTCCTGTTGTGGGAAAGCTGGCTGCGCCACGAGGTGCCGATGAACATGTCGGAAAAGGACCGCATCAGCGTCAGTTTCAATTTTGGCTGGGGATAAGCGCGGTTTTTTTTGGCGGAAGGCGTTTTTCGGGAATGCTTCCCCCGTTTTGGCGTGTGTACAGGCCAGGTATTAACTAGTCTAAATTAATTAAAGGGTTGAAATTCAACGCTATTACCGCTATGGTTGTATTGTGGTTTCAAATTACAACGGTAATACGAAATGGTCCCCATTCTGTTGTTCGGCTTGGTCGGAATTGTCGGGGTCGCCGCGATCTTTCGGGTCTTGGGCGATGAAACGGATTATGCCGGAGATGACCTGGACGAGAATGGCGAAATCCCCGATCCTGTGGATGATACGGAAAAAGCGAACGGACCGGTTCCCCCGAACGGGGAGGCTCCGGGCGATTCCAAGGATCCCTGACCGGCAAAATCCCTGTCGTCGCAGCGGATTACCGCGTGCCGGGCGATAGGGCCGAATAGCATCGTAGATTGCCCGTCCGAAGATCATGGCTCAAAGCGACCCTGAGGGTTTTTGCAGGGGCCAAACTTTCCCTTGCCCTCTCATGGCCCCTCCCTTATAGAGCGGCATCTCACGGATTCCCGTTGCGACGGGCTTCGTGTGTTTGCAATTCATCCACCAGGTCGAAGGTGACCCGTAAAAAGGGGCCTTCTGGTGTTTTGAGAAAAGGAAAAGGCGATGAACGCCAAAGAACTGCGTGACAAGACGCCGGACCAGCTTCGCGAGGAACTGGCCAGCCTGAAGAAAGAAAGCTTCAACCTCCGCTTTCAACAGGCCACCGGACAGCTGGAAAACACCTCGGGCATCAAGGCGGCACGCCGCAACGCGGCCCGCGTGAAGACCATCCTGAACGAAAAAGCTGCTGCCGCAGCCGGCGACGCATAAGGAGCCTGACAGATGCCCAAACGTATCCTTTCCGGCACCGTGACCAGCGACGCCAACGCACAGACCGTGACCGTTTCCGTGGAGCGCCGTTTCACGCATCCGGTCCTCAAGAAGACCATCCGTAAGTCCAAGAAGTACCGGGCTCACGATGAGAACAACACCTACAAGGTGGGCGACAGCGTGCGAATCGTCGAATGCGCGCCGAAGTCGAAAACGAAACGCTGGGAGGTTCTGGAGGCGTAAGCCTGCAGACCTTTCGGTTTGAACGAAACCCTGGGGGGTAGAAAAGAAACAACCCCCAAAGGTCGGGAGAAACCACATGATCCAGATGCAGACCAATCTGGATGTTGCTGACAACTCCGGTGCTCGCCGGGTTCAGTGCATCAAGGTCCTGGGTGGTTCCAAGCGGAAATACGCGTCGGTGGGTGACATCATCGTCGTATCCGTGAAGGAAGCCATCCCGCGCGGCCGCGTAAAGAAAGGGGACGTCCGCAAGGCCGTCGTCGTGCGCACCGCCAAGGAAGTCCGCCGTGAGGACGGCACCGCGATCCGCTTCGATCGCAACGCTGCCGTCATCCTCAACAACAACAACGAGCCTGTCGGCACCCGTATCTTCGGGCCGGTGGTTCGCGAGTTGCGCGCAAAGAACTTCATGAAGATCATCTCGCTCGCTCCGGAGGTGCTGTAACCATGGCTGCAAAACTCCGCAAAGGCGACAAGGTCGTCGTGCTGACCGGCAAGGACAAGGGCAAGGAGGGGACCATCACCTCTGTTGACCCCAAGGCCGGCAAAGCTGTTGTCGACGGCATCAACATGGCGATCCGCCACACCCGTCAAAGCCAGTCCAGCCAGGGCGGCCGTCTTCCCAAGGCTGTGCCGGTCGATCTGAGCAACCTGGCGTTTCTGGACAAGAACGGCAAAGCGACCCGCGTCGGCTTCCGCATGGATGGCGACAAGAAGGTGCGTTTCGCCAAGACCACGGGGGACGTGATCGATGCTTGATTCCGCAACCTACACGCCGCGCCTCAAGGCGCAGTATGTCGAAACGATCCGGGCCGCTCTGAAAGAAGAGTTCGGGTACAAGAACGACATGCAGATCCCGCGTCTGGACAAGATCGTCCTGAACATCGGCTGTGGTGCCGAGGCGGTGAAGGACAGCAAGAAGGCGAAGTCGGCCCAGGAAGACCTGAGCGCCATCGCCGGTCAACAGGCTGTCGTGACCCGCGCCAAGAAATCCATCGCCGGCTTCCGCGTTCGCGAAGACATGCCGATGGGGGCCAAGGTCACCCTGCGCGGTGCGCGGATGTATGAATTCCTCGATCGTCTGATCACCATCGCGATGCCCCGCATCCGCGACTTCCGTGGTGTCCCTGGCAAGTCGTTCGATGGCCGTGGCAACTATGCCATGGGCCTGAAGGAACACATCGTGTTCCCGGAAATCGACTTCGACAAGGTCGACGAGACCTGGGGGATGGACATCATCATCGCCACCACAGCGAACACCGACGCTGAAGCCAAGGCGCTGTTGAAGCACTTCAACATGCCCTTCAACAGCTGATCGCGGGAAGGAACAGACATGGCTAAGAAAAGCATGATCGAACGCGAGAAGAAGCGCGAGAAGCTGGTGGCGAAATACGCCGAAAAGCGGGCCGCGCTGAAAGAGATCGCGAATGACGAAAGCCGCCCGATGGAAGAGCGCTTCAAGGCGCGTCTGAAACTGGCGAAACTGCCGCGCAACAGCTCGGCAACCCGGCTGCACAACCGCTGCCAGCTCACCGGGCGTCCCCACGCCTACTACCGCAAACTGAAAGTCTCGCGGATCGCCCTGCGGGATCTTGGCTCGAACGGCCAGATCCCCGGCATGGTGAAGTCGAGCTGGTAAGGAGGGCATGATATGAACGATCCTATCGGCGATATGCTCACCCGTATCCGCAACTCGCAGATGCGCGGCAAAAGCACCGTGATCACCCCGGCGTCCAAGCTTCGGGCCTGGGTGCTCGATGTGCTGGCGGACGAAGGCTATATCCGTGGCTATGAAAAGGTGACTGGCGCAAACGGTCACCCGGCGCTGGAAATCAGCCTGAAGTACTTCGAAGGCGAACCTGTCATTCGCGAGGTCAAGCGGGTTTCGACCCCCGGCCGCCGCGTCTACATGGGCGTCAAGGACATCCCGCAGGTCCGTCAGGGCCTGGGCGTGTCGATTGTCTCCACCCCCAAGGGTGTGATGTCGGATGCAAACGCACGAACCGCCAATGTCGGCGGCGAAGTGCTCTGCACCGTATTCTAAGGAGGTCAGACATGTCTCGTATTGGAAAACGGCCGGTTGAACTGCCCAGCGGCGTCAGCGCCAGCGTGTCGGGCCAGACCGTCGAAGTGAAGGGGCCGAAAGGCACCCGCAGCTTCAACGCGACCGACGACGTCACCATCACCGTCGAGGACAACCTGGTCAAGATCGAGCCGCGCGGCAAGTCCAAGCGTGCCCGTCAGCAGTGGGGAATGTCCCGCACCCAGATTGCCAACCTGGTGACCGGGGTGACCGACGGCTTCAAGAAAGAGCTGGAAATCCAAGGCGTTGGTTACCGGGCTCAGATGCAGGGCAACACCCTGAAGCTGAACCTCGGCCTCAGCCACGACGTGGATTTCGTCGCCCCCGAGGGCGTCACCATCACCGCCCCCAAGCAGACCGAGATCGTTGTCGAAGGCACCGATCAGCAGTTGGTCGGCCAGGTCGCGGCGAACATCCGCGAATGGCGCCGCCCCGAGCCCTACAAGGGCAAGGGCATCCGCTACAAGGGTGAGTACATCTTCCGCAAGGAAGGCAAGAAGAAGTAAGGACCGGACAGATGGCAAACAGCAAAAGAACCCTGTTTCTGAAGCGCCGCCTGCGCGTTCGGAACAAACTTCGCAAGGTCAACGCCGGGCGTCCGCGCCTGAGCGTGCACCGCTCGAACAAGAACATCAGCGTGCAGCTGATCGACGATGTTCGTGGCGTGACCTTGGCCTCGGCCTCGACCCTGGAAAAGGATCTGGGCGTCGTCGGCAAGAACAACGTCGAAGCCGCCACCAAGGTGGGCGTGGCGATTGCCGAGCGTGCGAAGAAGGCGGGCGTCGAAGAGGCCTATTTCGATCGTGGTGGGTTCCTCTACCACGGCAAGGTCAAGGCGCTTGCAGATGCCGCCCGTGAGGGTGGCCTGAAACTCTAAGGTGAAGGCGGCCTTTCGGGGCCGCCTCGATGATCCGGGGGCGGTTGCGCCCACTTGGATTGATGTCTGAACGGTGCCTTCGGCGCCGGTGAACAAGGAGGCCAGCATGGCCAGAGAACCCCACCGGGGCGGGCGTCGCGACCGCGACGAGACCCCCGAATTCGCAGATCGCCTTGTCGCGATCAACCGCGTGTCGAAAACCGTCAAGGGCGGTAAGCGTTTCGGCTTTGCCGCGCTTGTCGTCGTGGGCGACCAGAAGGGCCGCGTCGGCTTCGGCAAGGGCAAGGCCAAAGAGGTGCCCGAGGCGATCCGCAAGGCCACCGAGGCCGCCAAGCGCAACATGATCCGCGTGCCGCTGCGCGAGGGCCGGACCCTGCACCACGACATGCAGGGCCGCTGGGGCGCCGGCAAGGTTGTCATGCGCACCGCGCCGGAAGGGACCGGGATCATCGCCGGTGGTCCGATGCGTGCCGTGTTCGAGATGCTGGGCATCAAGGACGTGGTGTCGAAGTCGGTCGGCTCGCAGAACCCCTACAACATGATCCGCGCCACCCTGAACGGCCTGCAGAAAGAGCAGTCGCCGCGCAACGTCGCACAGCGTCGTGGCAAGAAGGTGGCCGACATCCTGCCCAAGCGGGACGAGGCGCCGCAGGCGTCCGCTCCGGTCGCAGAGGAGGCGTAAACCATGGCCAAGACCATCGTTGTCAAACAGATCGGCTCGCCGATCCGCCGCCCCGCCAAACAGCGTCAGACGCTGATCGGGCTGGGCCTGAACAAGATGCACAAGACCCGCGAGCTTGAGGATACTCCCTCGGTGCGCGGCATGGTCAACAAGATCCCGCATCTGGTGGAAATCGTCGAAGAGCGCGGCTGAGCCTCTTTCGATATCCAAACGAAGCGCCCCGGTCTCACGATCGGGGCGTTTTGCGTTTCGGGGAATTTGGCGGGCGAATTGTACGGTTCGCCCCGGGCCAATCGGGCGACAAAACGCCGGATCGGGGTATTTTCGGGCCGAATTGTACAATCGCCACCGCGCGGCGTTTCAGCCCCCGCGTAACCGCGCGGTTTTTGCCGAATCGACCTCCGGCGGCGTGCCGGTGAGGGCGACGCCGAACAGCTCGGCGGCCTGCTCGGGGGTGTAGCGGCCCATTTCGACGTCGTAACGCACCGCCTCGGCCGGGCGGGTGAACGGATCGCCGTAACCGCCGCCGCCCGGGGTGCGCACGTGGACCCGGTCGCCGGGGTGCAGCGGGATGTCCTGATCCTTGGAGAGGTGCGGCGGGGTATAGGCGACGCCGTCGCGCCAGACGGTGACCCGGTTCACCGCGCCGTCGCCGCCGCCCAGAACCCCCTGTGGTCCGCTGCGCCCGTGATCCATGACGAAGCTGGCCCGGGCCTCGCCCCGGCGCAGCTCGACCTCGTAGTCGAGGCCGAAGCCGCCGCGATGGTGACCCGGCCCGCCGGAGCCCTCGTGCAGGGCATAGCGGTGGTAGAGTACCGGGAAGGCTTGTTCCATGATTTCC
Source organism: Aquicoccus sp. SU-CL01552 (assembly GCF_040365005.1). Classification (NCBI taxonomy): domain Bacteria; kingdom Pseudomonadati; phylum Pseudomonadota; class Alphaproteobacteria; order Rhodobacterales; family Paracoccaceae; genus Aquicoccus; species Aquicoccus sp. SU-CL01552. Next base: position 11,222 of record NZ_BAABWV010000021.1, read on the forward strand.
ACCGGGGGAGCCTTGGAGATGCCGATGGTGGAGCAGCCGTTGGACAGCCCATCGTGGCTGGCATTGCCGCCGTAGCCGCCGCCGGAAATCTGGTACATCACGAAATCCCGCCCGCGCGCCGGATCGTGCCCGCCGAGGGCAAAGTTGCCGCTGGTGCCGGCGGGGGCCGCGGTGACGCGGTCGGGCAGGGGGGCGACGAGGGCGGCAAAGACCGCTTCGGCGATGCGTTGCGACACCTCGGCCGCGCAGCCCGAGACCGGGCGCGGGTAGTGGGCGTCAAGGAAGGTGCCCTCGATCCCCGTCACCTCGAGTGGCTCGAAGGCGCCGGCGCTCATCGGCACCTCGGGGAAGATATGGCGCACGGCGAGATAGACCGCGCTGAGCGTGGTGGCGCGGACCGAGTTCATCGGCCCGGCACAGGGCGCGCTGGAGCCGGTGAAATCAAAGCGGAGCCTGTCGCCCTTGCGGGTGACGCACAGCGCGATTTTCAGCGGTTCATCCACAACCCCGTCGCTGTCGATCCAGGCGGTGGCGGAATAGCTGCCCTCGGGGATGTCGGCGACAAAGGCCCGCATCTGGGTGGCGGCGCGGCGGCGCAGCTCTTCGATGGCCTCGGTGACGGTCTCGTCGCCATAGCGATCCATCAACTCGTTCAATCGCGCCTCGCCCACCAGCAGGGCGGCGGCCTGCGCCTTGACGTCGCCAATACGCTGATCGGCGACCCGGATGTTGGAACAGATGATGGCATAGATCTCGCTGTCGATCTCGCCCTGTTTGAACAGCCGCACCGGCGGCAGGCGCAGCCCCTCCTGCTCCACCGCCGTGGCCGAGGCGGAAAACCCGCCGGGCACCGCGCCGCCGGTGTCGGGCCAGTGGCCGGTGTTCGACAGCCAGCAATAGAGTCTGTTATCGCGATAGAACGGCATGGCAAAGCGCACGTCCATCAGGTGGGTGCCGCCAAGGTAGGGGTCGTTGACGATATAGATGTCGCCCGGTTGCGGCGCCGGGGTGAGGCCCTGTTCGATCCGCTCCACGAGGATGCGGGTGGACTCCTGCATGGTGCCGACGAAAACCGGCAACCCGCCGGCGCCCTGGGCGATCAGCGATCCGTCGGTGGCGGCATAGATGCCGTCGGAGCGGTCGTTGGCCTCGGCGATTACCGGCGAGAAGGCGGCGCGGGAAAAGCTGAGGTCCATCTCGTCGCAGACCTGTTGCAGCCCGGCCTGGATGACCGAGAGGGTGACGGGATCGAGGCTCATTGGTCCCCTCCGATTTCGACGATGATGTTTCCGTCGGCGTCGCCGCTGGCGCGGTCGCCCGGTTCGATCAAAAGGGTTGTATCCATCTGCTGCACGATGGCGGGGCCGGTGAGGGTGAAGCCCTCGGGCAGGTGGTCGCGCCAATAGACGGGCGTGTCGTGCCAATCGCCGCCCGCGTCGCCTGCGGCGAACCAGACCGGGCGGCGCGACAGCACGGCCTGTTCCAGGCTTGGTTTGCGGTCGGCGGGGTCGATCAGCGCCGAGAGGTCCATCTCGGCCCGCGCACCGATGACCGAACAGTTGGCGTTCACGAGGTTGGCGCGGATATCGGAGAGGGCGACGCGGAAGCGTTTGAAATACGCCTCTTCGAACAGCTCTTGCAGGGTCTCGGCGGTGACGTCGGGGCGGTTCAGCGGCACCCGCAACAGGTGGGTCTGGCCCTGGAACTGCATATCGACGCTGTAGAGGCGGCGGATGCTGCGGATCTCGATGTTTTCCTTGCCGATCAGCGCCTCGCCCTCGGCGGTCTGCTCAGCAAAGACGCGGTGCAGGCGGGCCGGATCGAGCGTGTCGAGCGGGGTGTTGATCGTGGTCACGAAATCATGGCGCAGGTCGGCCACCACGCAGCCGAGCGCGTTGGTGATGCCGGGGCGGGCGGGCACGAGGACGCGGGGAATCGACAGTTCGCGTGCCAGCGCCGTGGCATGCAGCGGCCCGGCGCCACCGAAGGCGAACAGGGCGAAGTCGCGTGGATCGGCGCCGAGCGAGACCGAGACCATGCGGATCGCGCCGGCCATCTTGGTATTGGCCATGCGGATCACCGCCGCCGCGGCGCCGGTGGCATCCAGTCCCAGCGGTGCGCCGAGGTCGCGGGCAAAGACATCGCGCACGTGATCCAGGGAAATCCCGCCCTCGACCGCGTTGAGGCCGGCCGGATCAAGCCGGCCCAGCAGCAGGTTGGCATCCGAGATCGTCGGGCGGGTGCCGCCGCGCCCGTAGCAGATCGGCCCGGGCATCGCGCCGGCGCTTTCGGGCCCGACCTCCAACAACCCCGCCGGGGTGACCCGCGCGATGGAGCCGCCACCGGCGCCGACGGTGCGCACATCGACCATCGGCACATGGATCGGCATCGCGTATTCGATCTCGATCTCGTTCGAGACGGTGGGTTCGGCACCGCGGATCAGCGCGACATCGGTCGAGGTGCCGCCCATGTCGTAGGTGATCAGGTTTTCATGGCCCGCGCGCCGCCCGGTATAGGCGGCGGCCATCACCCCCGAGGCCGGGCCGGACATCACGGTTTTCGCCGCCTCTTGCGCCACGCGTGCGGCGCTGACCATGCCGCCGTTGCCGTTCATCACCAGCACCTCTCCGGCATAACCATCCCGGGCAAGATGATCGGTGAGGCGACGGATGTAACGGTCGAGCAGAGGTTGCACCGAGGCGTTGACGGCGGCGGTGACGCCGCGTTCGAACTCGCGGCTTTCCGACAGCAGCGCGTGGCCGGTGGTGATGTGATCGTTGGGCCAGATGTCGCGCAGGATCTCGGCGGCGCGTTGTTCGTGCGCGGGGTTGGCATAGGCGTGCAGGAAGTGGATCACCAGCGCCTCGCAGCCCTCGGCGAGCAGCGCCTCGGCGGCGGCGCGCAGGGCGGATTCGTCCAGCGGGGTGAGCACCGCGCCGGAGGCATCCATCCGCTCGGGCACCTCGAGGCGTAGGTTGCGCGGGATCAGCGGGGTGAAATCCCCCTTCATCCCGTAGGGTTGCGGCCGGGTGCGGCGGCCAAGCTCAAGCACGTCGCGGAACCCCTGGGTGGTGATCAGCCCGGTTTTCGACAGCTTGCGTTCCAGCACCGCATTGGTGGTGGTCGTGGTGCCATGCACGATCAGCCCCAGCGCGGCGAGGTCGCATCCCGCCTCGCGCAGGGCGTTCAGCACACCGTGGGCCTGGTTGTCCAGCGTGCTGGCGACCTTGGCCAGGCGGACCCGCCCGGTGGCGGGGTCCAGTTCCACCAGGTCGGTGAAGGTCCCGCCCACATCGACGCCGACCACCGCGCCCGAGGATTCGCCTGTCATGCCTGCTCCGTCAAACTTGTTCGCAGACAAATGATCGTCGCAAGCGGGCGGCGCTGTCAACGCCGGTGGAACGTTGCGACAGAGGGCCAAGGGGGCGAAACCGTCTTTCCTTTGCGGAAACCGCCGGTAGTATCGCGCCATGGTTGATCCCGTTCCGAGATGCCGGGCGCGCGCCGCGCGCGTCACCCGAGCCGCTGTTGTCGCCGCCGGTCTTGCCACCTGCGGCGCCGGTCCGGCGCTGGCCCATGCCACCGAGGGGGGGCTGGTGCTGTTGTTGCCGACCGATGTCTATACGGCGGCGGGGGCGGCGGCGGTTGCGTTGACCGTGGTGCTGATGGCGCTGTTGCCGGATCGGACGATGGCGCGGGTTTTCGCGCCGTTGTCCCTGTTCCGCCTGCCGACCGGGCGCGGGCCACAGGTGACGAGCCTGCTTTCGTCGCTGGGGTTTCTCTGGCTGCTCTGGCAGGGGATGACCGGCGAACGCGATCCGATGGAAAACCCGCTGACGCTGGGGGTCTGGACGGTGTTCTGGATCGCGCTCGTGGTGGTGCAGGGGGTGCTGTTCGACATCTGGCGCTGGGTCAACCCGTGGTCGGGGCCGGCGGCATTGCTGCGCGGGTTGGGGCTGCGCCCGGTGCTGCCCTTGCTGGCGCGGCTGGGCTATGGGCCAGGAATCGTGACCTTCCTGGGGTTCGCGAGTTTCCTGATGGCGGACCCGGCGCCGGCCGATCCGGCGCGGCTGGCGCTGTTCGGCGGGCTTTACTGGCTGGGCAACCTGGCGGCGGCGCTGCTGTTCGGGCCGCGCTGGCTGCGGCGGGGCGAAGGGCTCACGCTGTTGATGCGCAGCTATGCGCGGATGAGCCTGGTGGCGCGTCGCGGCGGGCGGCTGAGGCTGGGGCTGAGCGGCTGGCGGGTGCTGCGCACGCGGGTGCCGGGCGGCGGCTGGGCGGTGTTCATGCTGATGATGCTGGCCTGCGGCAGTTTCGACGGGGTGAACGAGACCTTCTGGTGGCTGGGCGTTCTGGGCCTCAACCCGCTGGAGTTTCCGGGTCGCTCGGCGGTGGTGGCGCAGAACCTTGCCGGGCTGCTGGCGGCCAATGCGCTGTTGATCGCGGTGTTCGCGGTGACGGTCAAGATGGGGTTGGCTCTGAACCGCTCGACCCTGGGGTTGGGGCCGGCGATGCGGTTGTTCGCGCCGACGGTGCTGCCGATCGCGCTGGGCTATCACCTGGCGCATTATTACACCGCCTTCCTGGTCGAGGGGCAGTATCTCTGGGCGATGATCGAGATGGCCTTCGAGGCCGGCCACGATCACCACGGTCACGACCATCACGTCACCACCGGGTTCTTCAACACCACCGACAGCATGCGGCGGATCTGGCTGACCCAGGCCGGCGCGGTGGTGCTGGGGCACGTGATCGCGGTGATGCTGGCGCATGCGGTGGCACTGCGGGTGTTCGGCTCGGCGCGCCGCGCGCTGCTCAGCCAGGCGCCGCTGGCCTTGTTCATGATCGGGTACACTTTTTTCGGACTTTGGCTGCTCGCCTCGCCGCGCGGGGTCTGAGCGGGCCGCAAAATACTGGACAGGAGCCGGGCGCCTTTGCACAGTGAGGCCACAGACGGCCAGGGACAATGGTCGACAATGGGGCGTCCGGGTTCCAAGACACGAGGGAAATGAGATGACCAACACATCCACGAAACAGACCGGAACGACGCGTCGCGGTGCGCTGAAGACACTGGCGGCGGGCGCGGCGGCGACCAGCCTGCCGCTCTGGGCGCGCTATGCGCAGGCGCAGACTTCGGAGCCGATCCGCGTCGGGTTCCAGATGCACCGCACCGGCATCGGCGCCGCCTATGGTCGCTGGTACGGGCGCGCCACCGAGGCCGCCGCGCGGCTGATCAACGAGGCGGGCGGCATCAACGGGCGGCCGCTGGAGATCGTGGTCGAGGATGATGGCACCGATCCCAAGCGCGGCGCCGAGGTGGTCGAGAAATTCGCCACGCAGCACAATTGCGACGTGGGCTTTGGCACGCTGTTCAGCCACGTGGTGGCGGGGTCGGCCCCCCGCGCGGGCGAACTCAAGCTGCCTTATTTCATCGTCTCCGAGGGCCATCAACTCGCCTCCGGCGCGCTGAACCGCTACACTGTGCAGCCCGGCATCACCGACGTGAAAAGCCAGGTGATGGCGATGGCGCCCTTCGTGGCGGAGAACCTCGGGAAAAAGGTCACCATGATCTATCCCGACTATGCCTTTGGCCACGATCACCGCGACTTCTTCTCGGAGGCGATCGCGGCGCAGGGCGGCGAGGTGGTGGCCAAGCTGGCGATCCCGCCGACCGAGACCAGTTTCACCAAGTATTTCCCCAAGATCCCGCGCGAGACCGAGGTGGTCTATCACGTGATGGTGGGGCCCGCCGTTCTGACATTCGTCAAGGAGATGGGCGAGTTCTTCGGGCCGAACGGACCCGAGATGTTCGGCTTCATCGACAGCCTCGAGGCGGTGGATATTGCCAGCCCCGGGCTGGAGTTCCTGGAGGGGTCGCATTTCTGGGAAGGCATGCCGCGCTATGTGCAGCCGAACCAGACCGAGGAGGACAAGTTCTATCGTGAACAGGTGGGTGTGGATGCCAACGGCGCCTCGGTGAGCGATCCCAAGGACGTGTCGACCTATGCTCATATGTTCGCCTGCTGGGAAACGCTGTACTTTATCAAGGCCGGGATGGAGGCCGCGGGCTACCAGGGGCCGCAGGACCGGCAGGCGCTGATCGAGGCGGTCGAGGCGATCACCGAGATGCCGCTCTCGAAGGAGCACCCGCAGGGGCCGAAGCTGTTCAACGGCAAGACGCACCAGGTGTTCGGCGAACAGCACATCAGCCAGGTTGTCGAGGGCAAGCTGCTGGTGAAGCACACCACGGCGATCGAGGAGGGATTTTATCCCGACGAGGTCGATTACACCAAGATGTCGTTCTGACCGAACTGGGGGCTGCCCGTGCCAAGACAGGATTGTGGAGCGGGCGGCCCTGCCGATCTGCGGGATCCGGGACGTACTGACTGATGGATTTCGGACCTTATCTGATGCTCGCCTCGCTCGAGGGCGCGGTGACCGCCGCCGTCCTTGCGCTGACCGCCATCGGGCTGAGCCTGGTGTTTGGCGTGATGCGGGTGGTCAATGTCGCCCATGGCGAGTTCTTCATGCTGGGCGCGGTACTGGCCTGGTGGGTGGCGAGCCATGTCGGCGGGCCGCCGGCAGTGGGCTTTGTCGCGGCGCTGGTGATCGCGCCGCTGGCGGTGGGCGGTCTTGCGGCGCTGGCCGACATGACGGTGCTGAAACGGGTGGAATATGACCCGGAACGCACCATCGTGGCCACCATCGGCATCCTTTACATCCTGCAGCAGGTCACGCTGATGACCTATGGCCCGGAGGCGCGGCCGGTGGAGCCGCCGTTCAACACGCGGCTGGCCCTGCCGTGGTTCGAGTGGGGCGAAAACGGGTTTCAATTGTACTGGCCCTGGGGGCTGAGCACCACGAGTTACAAGCTCTTCGTGATTGGCGCGGCGGCGGCGGTGCTGGTCGGCGTCTGGCTGTTGATGGCGCGGACGCGGATCGGGCTGTTGATGCGGGCGACGCAACTGGACCGCGAGATGGCGCTGGCCTTTGGCATCCCGGTCGAGCGGGTCTATGCCGTGGTGTTTGGCATCGGCGGGGCGCTGGCGGCGCTGGGCGCGGTGCTGATCGTGCCGATCCAGCAGGCGCATTACCTGATGGGGGGTGATCCGCTGCTCTTGTCCTTCATCGTGGTGATCATCGGCGGGCTGGGCAGCCTGCCCGGCACGGTGGCCGCCGCGATCCTGATCGGGCTGAGCGACGGCATCATCTCGGTGTTTTTCTCGCCGACGCTGGCCAAGATCCTGGCGACGCTGCTGGTGGCGCTGGTGCTGGTGTTCCGGCCGCAGGGCCTGTTCGGAACGGGGGCGAAATGAGCGATCGGGGCAAGGTTCTGGCGCTGCATGGCGGGCTTTTGCTGTTGCTGTTCGCGCTGCAGTTCGTGCTGCCGGCCTATCACCACGGCAACCTGGCGCGGATCATGGTGCTGGCCACATTCGCGATCGGCTACAACGTGATGTTCGGCTATGCCGGGCTGCTCAGCCTCGGGCACGCGCTGTTCTTTGCCGCCGGCATGTACGGCATGGGGCTGGCGATGCAATACGGCGGGACCGGCCCGGTGGCGGCCATGGTCGTGGGGCTGGTCGTTTCGGTTGTCGTGGCGCTGGTGGTGGGGTTGCTGGCGCTGCGCACCGCCGGGGTCGGTTTCATGATCGTGACGCTGATGTTCGCGCAGGCGGGTTATTTGACCATCCTGTATTTCGGCACCTATACGCGCGGGGACGAGGGGCTGGTGCTGCAACAGGCGCAGCGGATGCTGGGGGGCATCGACCTGTCGCAACCCGGCGCCCGCTATTTCGCCGCGCTGTCGCTGTTCGCGGTCTGCCTGATGGCCACGCTGGCGCTGGTGCGCGCGCCCTTCGGCAAGGTGCTGATCGCGATCCGCGAGAACGAGGAGCGCGCGCGGATGCTGGGGTACGACGTGTTCCGCTACAAGCTGGCGGCGGTGGTGATCTCGGGCACCATCTGCGGGGCGGCGGGGGCGGCCTATGGGCTGTTGTTCGGTTACGTGGGGGCGACGTTCGCCTCGGTGCAGTATTCGATCTTCCCGCTGCTTTGGGTGCTCTTGGGGGGCGCGGGCACGGTGCTGGGCCCGTTCGTGGGCACGCTGTTCATGTTCTACCTGATCGACCTGTCCAGCGCGGTGACCAGTGCCTACATGCTGGTGGCCGGCGTGGCGCTGGTGCTGCTGACGCTGTTCGCGCCGCAGGGGCTGGTGGGCGAGATCCGCGATCGCATCTGGCGGTGGTTGCCATGACGCTGTTGTCGACACGCGGGCTGAGCAAGTCGTTCGCCGGGTTGCGGGCGGTGCACGAGGTCGATTTCGACCTGCCCAAGGGCGAGGTGCGGGCGCTGATCGGGCCGAACGGGGCGGGCAAGACCACCTTCGTCAGCCTGCTGTGCGGGCGGATCGCGCCGACCTCGGGGCAGGTGTTCTTTGACGGGCGCGATATCTCGCAGATGCCGGCGCACGGACGGATCGGGCTGGGCATGGCCTATACCTTTCAGATCACCTCGGTTTTCGCGCGACTCAGCCTGTTCGAGAACGTGGCGCTGGCGGCGCGGCGGCGGGTGCAGGGCGCGGCGGCCGTCGAGCGCGAGGTGTTGACGGCGCTGGGCAAGGTCGGGCTGACCGAGGCGCCGGAGCGGGCGGCGGGCGATCTGAGCTATGGGCATCAACGCCTGCTGGAGATCGCGATGGGGTTGGTGCAAGCGCCGCGCCTGTTGATCCTCGACGAGCCGACGCAGGGTCTTTCGGATGCCGAGATCGCCGGGTTCAAGGCATTGATCCGGGAATTGGCGGCAACCACCACGATCCTGCTGATCGAGCATAACATGAGCGTGGTGATGGAGGTCGCGGACCGGGTGACGGTGCTGAACTTTGGCGAGATCCTGGCCGAGGGCACGCCGCAGGAAATGCATGCCAACGCGGATGTGCAGGCCGCCTACCTGGGGACGGGCTGATGCTGGAACTGGACAAGATCAACGCGGGCTATGGCCGGGCGCAGATCCTGCGGGATCTGTCTTTGCGCGTGGCGCCGGGTGAGATTCTGTGTCTGCTGGGGCGCAACGGGGCCGGCAAGACCACCACGATGAAGGCGATCATGGGGCTGTTGCCGTTGATGTCGGGCGCGGTGCGGCTGGATGGGCAAGAGATCAGCGCGCTGCCGGCGCATAAGGTGGCCGGGCGCGGCATCGGTTATATCCCGCAGGGGCGGCGGCTGTTCGGCGAGCTGAGCGTGGCGCAGAACCTGGAGATCGGGCTGCGCGCGGGGGGCTGCGGGCCCGAGGTGCTGGAGGATGCGCTGGACCTGTTCCCGAGGCTGCGGGAACGCATGGACCAGCGGGCGCAGACCCTGTCGGGGGGCGAGCAGCAGATGCTGGCCACCGCCCGCGCGCTCTGCCTGAAGCCGCGCGTGCTGTTGCTGGACGAGCCGACCGAAGGGCTGCAGCCCTCGATGATCGCGGCGATCCGCGAGGTGATCGGGGTGATGCGCGACCGGGGTGTCGGCATCCTGCTGGTCGAGCAGCGGGTCGACGCGGTGTTGTCGGTGGCCGACCGGGTGGCCTTCATCGAGAATGGCCGCAACCTTGAGACGCTGGAGGCCGAGGCGCTGCGCCGGGATCACGGGCTGATGGAACGGCATCTGGGCGTCTGAACCCGGGGCGATCCGGGGTCCACGCCTGTTGGCTTGAATAAATTTCATTTATTGAATATGTTTCGCGCTCAGGGCCGTTGCCGGGGAGGAGTCGGCGTGGTCGTTCGAGACATCCGGGGTGCGAGCAAGGCCGGGTCCGCCCGGGGCGATGGCCACCCCAGCGAGGAGAGAAGACACGATGGAGATCAGGAAGATCACCGAGGGCCTGTCGGTCAGCCCGCAGATCGTCGCGGCGGACCTGCCGGCGCTCAAGGCGGCCGGGTTCCGCGCAATCATCTGCAACCGCCCCGATGCCGAGGCAGGCGACCAGCCCGGGCACGAGGAAATTCGCGATGCCGCTGCCGCCGAGGGGCTGGAGTTCCGCTTTCTTCCGGTGACGCCGGGGATCGTGACCGATGACACCGCGACCGCCTTTGGTGCCGCGCTGACCGAACTGCCCGGGCCGGTGCTGGCCTATTGCCGCACTGGCACGCGCTCGACCACGCTGTGGTCGCTGAGCGAGGCGCCGCATCGCCCGCTGCCCGAGATCCTCGCGCTGGCCAAGCAGGCGGGCTATGACATGAACGGCGTGGCGCGCCGCATCGCCAATGGCGGCAAGACGCCCACCGATACCGGCGATGCCAAGTTCGACGTGGTTATCGTCGGGGCCGGGGCCGGGGGGATCGCGGTCGCCTCCAGCCTCAAGGCGCGCAAGCCGGGGCTGGATATCGCGCTGATCGACCCGGCGGATATCCATTACTACCAGCCGGGCTGGACCATGGTGGGCAGCGGCGTGTTCACCCCCGACGAAACCGCCAAGACCATGGGCAGCTTGATCCCCAAGGGGGTGCATTGGATCAAGTCGGCGGTGGCGGCGTTCGAGCCCAAGGACAACGCCGTGGTGCTCGATGGCTGCCGGGTGGTGAAATACGACCGGCTGATCGTCTGCCCGGGGCTGAAGCTTGACTGGGGCGCGGTCGAGGGGCTGGAGGAAACGCTGGGCCGCAACGGCGTGACCTCGAACTATCGCTATGACCTGGCGCCCTATACCTGGGAGCTGGTGAAGGGCCTCAAGGAGGGGCGGGCGATCTTTACCCAGCCGCCGATGCCGATCAAATGCGCCGGCGCGCCGCAAAAGGCGATGTACCTGTCGGGCGATGCCTGGGCGCGGCGCGGGGTGCTGAAGGATATCGACATCCATTTCGCCAATGCCGGCGGCGTGCTGTTCGGGGTCAAGGATTACGTTCCCGCGTTGGAGAGCTATGTCGAGAAATACGGCGCGCGGCTGGACTTCTTCCACAACCTGATCGCGGTGGACGGGCCGGCGAAAAAGGCGACCTTCCGGGTTGCCGCGCCCGAGACCGAGCCGACCACGGTCGAGATGGAGTTTGACATGATGCATGTCTGCCCGCCGCAGGTGGCGCCGGATTTCATCCGGGTTTCGCCGCTGGCCGATGCCGCCGGCTGGGTCGACGTGGATCAGGCCACGCTGCGGCACAAGACGTTCGACAACGTCTGGAGCCTGGGCGACGTGATGAACGCGCCCAACGCCAAGACGGCGGCGGCGGCGCGCATCCAGGCGCCGGTGGTGGCCGAGAACGTGGCCGCCGATATCGACGGGAAATCGCCGGTGGCGCAATACGATGGCTATGGTTCCTGCCCGCTGACGGTGGAGCGCGGCAAGATCGTGCTGGCCGAGTTCGGATATGGCGGGGCGCTGAAACCGTCGTTCCCGAAATGGGTGATCGACGGCACCAAACCCTCGCGCGCGGCCTGGCTGCTCAAGGAAAAGATGCTGCCGCCGATCTATTGGAAAGCGATGCTGCGCGGCAAGGAATGGATGGCCAAGCCTGAGAAAATCACCGCCAGCGGGCAGTGAGGCCGCAGTTTGGCGTGACGTTGGAGGCCGCCCCGGTGGGGCGGTCTTTTTCTTGGGGACATCGGTCCTGTCAATCGCGTCGGGAGATCCCCGCCTGCGCGGGGATGACAGGGCGCGGGTGGGGATGAGGGGCGCGGGCCGGGAGGGGACGCGAAGCTGCGCCCTTTCCAAGCGGGGCTGCATTTGACACAGTCAGGGGGAATTTACGGTCGGGGTCATGTCAATATTATTAACATTGCCTATGTTCCAGGTGGGCCGGTAACAGGGAGTTTTCGATGGCGGATTTTGACACCATGCTGCGTGACAGCCAGGCGCAGGTCGAGAAGTCGCAGGCCGAGATCGCGGCGATGACGGCCCGGATCGAGGCGGCGCGCAGCAGGATCGACGCGGGCGAGGAGAGCGGCATCGACATCGAGACCGCCACGCTGGACGACGTGCACGCCCATACCGAGGTGATGAATGCCAATATCGCCGAGCTGATCATGGGGCTGGACGACGTGACCTCGGCGTTTTCGCGCGATTTCGACGAGCTGCGCAACAAGACCGGCTGGGAAAGTTTCGTCGGCTTCTTTTCCAAGGGCCGCTCCGAGGCGCTGCGGCAGGAACGGATGCGCAGCGCCAGCATCGACGACAAGTTGCAGGACCTGATCGCCAAGTCGGACGTGATCGTGCAATTGCTCGACGGGCAGTTGAAGATGCTGGAGGAGCAGAAGGACAAGGTCGAGACCAACCTCGCCTCGACGTTGGACGACCGCGATGCGACGGTGGCGGCGCTGGAATCCGCGCGCGCCGAGATCCTCGGGATGGACCCGAAGATCATCGAACTGGAGAACCGGATCTCGGTCGAGACCGACGCGGCGGCGCGGACCCGGCTGGAAACCGAGCTGGCCGAGCTGAACACCCGCTACAACGCGCTGGTGCAGGACGAGCAGGTGCAACTGGCCAAGAGCCAGACGCTGGAACGCTATATCGAGAAGGGCAAGACCTGGGTCGATTCGCTGCAGAACCAGGCGGCGACCCAGATGGTGCTGATCAACAAGCTGCAGACCGACACCCAGCAGCGGGTGGTGCTCTATGACGCGCTGTCGAAATCGCTGAAGACCGCGCAGCAGCAGGACATCGCCCACCGCATCAACGAGATCGGGGTCAAGACCGACCAGGAGGCGCAGACCGCGATGGCCTCGATCGGCACCGCGACCAACCAGAAGATGGCCGACATGCTGGAGCGCCACGAGGAACACATGGTCTTTGCCCGCGACGTGCTGGAGAAGAAGGCCAAGGCGGACGAACGCTTTGCCCGCCGCTTTGCCGCCATCGTCGAGAAACACGACAAGAACCTTTATGGCGGGTGAGGCCATGGGGCGGGTGTTGGCGCAGCGCGGGGGGCGATCATGAGCACCCCCGCCGAGGATTTCGCGGGCCTGTACGACACCTTTGCCAGCCGCCGCTATTTCCGCAAGTTCGAGGCGATCACCGGCCACTTGGTGGAGGTGGTGGGCGTCATGCGGGCCGAGGGTGCGCTGAGCCGCGACGAGGTCAAGGTGGTGAGCCGCTATCTGCTGGCGCTGACCCATAGCTTTCGTGCGCTCAGCATGAAGTACCTGATGGTGGGGCGCGACACCGGCCGGTTTTCCGGCTCGATGCAGATGGACAAGCGCGACAGCGGCTTTCCGGTTTCGCCGGAACTTCTGATCATGGCGAACGACGCCCAGCAGGCCGGCGCGCATCTGGGCAACATGCCCAGTGTCGAGCAGTACAAGGATGACATGATCCGCATGATCATCGGCGACCGGGCGATCCCGACCCGGCTGCAGTTCGCGCTGTCGCAGCGGCTCTATTACGACGAATTGGCGCGCGGCGACCTGTTCTGGGTGCGCAACGATCCCGAGTGCCTGTGGATGGGCAACCTGGGCGAGGACCGGCGCCGGTTCCTGCTGCATTGGGCGGTGTTCGATACCCAGACCAACCTGCCGGCCCTTTACCTGATGGAGGTGGAGGACACCGGACGCACCGCCCTGCCCAAGGACGAGGCGCGCTGGCCGCAGGCGCAGGCGCACCTGATGGCGCAATCGCTGGACGCGCTGAAGCTGGTGACCATCGCCAAGGGTTTCGACGAGGATTTCGACGATCTGCACCCCAAGCGGCTGCGGCGCATCCACGTCGGCCCGATGTATTCCCATGCCTTCACCGAACAGACCGGCCCGCTGCGCGAGGTGCTGGAAGAGGCCAACGCGCCCGAGGGGCAGGACTGGGCGCTGGCCTGGACCGAGGAGGAGCTGGAAAGCGAACGCGCGGTCACCGAACGCTCGGGCTGGTTCAGCCGGGTGGAGCGGGAGGTCTTCGCGCTCGATCCCTTCGGCGGGCGCGGCGCCGAGACCGGGGCGACCCGCAGCGCGCGCAGCCTGATCCTGCCGCAGCGGGTGTTCCAGGTGTTGGCCGAGAAGTATCCGCCGGGGCTGGGTGATGTGCGCAAGTTCGTGGTCGGCCCGCAGGGGCAGGTGCTGAGATACGGGTGATCCTGCGCAGGGGGGCGCCCCCGGCGCAGGAGGGGTCGGGCGTTCGGTTCGCGTGGGCGACCGGACCCGGTTTAATCGTTGGGGCGCACCCTTGCGGCGGATTTGTCGGCAAAGGCGGCCAGGCGTGCGCGCGCGTCAGGCTGGGTGTTGACGATCCCGGCCACGACGGATTCGGCATAGGCGGCATCCAGCGCCGACATGTTCTGCACGTGGCTGATCGCCGAGCAGATGGCGAAATTGGTGAGCGGCAGGTTCTGCGCCGCGCGCCGCGCCAGTTCCATCGCCTTGTCCAGGCTGGAGCCTTCGACCATGTATTGCGCCAGCCCCAGGTCGACGGCCTCTTGCCCCTGGTAGACGCGGCCCATCAGGATCATGTCGATCATCCGCGCCTTGCCGATCAGGTCGGAGACCCGGATGGTGGCGCCGCCGCCGGTAAAGAGGCCGCGCTGCCCTTCGGGCAGGGCGAAATAGGTGGTCTGGTCCATCACCCGGACATGGGCCGAACTGGCCAGTTCCAGCCCGCCGCCGACCACCGCGCCCTGCAGCGCCGCGATCACCGGGACGCCGCCATATTCCATCTTGTTGAACGCCTCGTGCCAGCGCAGGCAGACATGCATGAAATCGGCCGGGCTGCGGTCGGCGTCATGGTGTTCGATCAGGTCGAGCCCGGCGCAGAAGTGATCGCCGGCGCCGGCCAGAACCACCGCCTTGATGCCCGCGCGGGGGGCGGCGGAAAAGAACTCCACCATCTCCTCGACCGTGGCCAGGTCCAGCGCGTTGCGCTTGTCCGGGCGGTTCAGGGTAACGACCCAGACGCCATCCTCCTGCGGGTCGATGGCAAGGCGGGTATAGCGGGAAATGTCGATATCGACGGTCATGGTTCGGTCCTCTCGGATGTGGAAATGCGCGGTCAGAGCAGGCCGGCGAGCAGGCTTTCGGCCCCCTCGGCGATGCGCAGGCGCTGGGTTTCGGTTTCGGGCAGGATGTGGTCAGCGTAGAAACGGGCGGTGGCGATCTTGGCCGTCATGAAGGCGGTGTCTTCGCCGCGTTCCAGCGCGGCCTCGGCCGCCAGCAGCGAGCGGGCCAGCTGCCAGCCGGCCACCAGGTTTCCGGCCAGCATGAGATAGGGCACGCTGCCGGCAAAGGCGGCGTTGGGATCGGTGCCGGCGGTGGCGCAGAGGTGGTCGACCGCCGCCTCGAACGCCCCGCGCGCCGCGGCCAACCGGGCGCCCACCGCCTGTGCGGCGGGGCTTGCCTTGGCCAACTCAACCTCGGTTTCCGCGATCATCGCGGCCAGCCGCCGGGCGGTGGCGCCGCCGTCGCGCAGGGTCTTGCGGCCCAGCAGGTCATTGGCCTGGATCGCGGTGGTGCCCTCGTAGATCGGCAGGATACGGGCATCGCGGTAATGCTGGGCGGCGCCGGTTTCCTCGATGAAGCCCATGCCGCCATGCACCTGCACCCCCATGGAGGCGACCTCGACCCCCATCTCGGTGCAGTATCCCTTGACCAGCGGCACCATGAACTCGGCCAGCGTCGCCGCCTCGGGGGCGTCGCCCTGATGCGCCAGTTCCTGCCAGCCGGCGGTGGCGGCGGCCATGGCACGGCCCGCTTCGGTCAGCGCCCGCATCCGCAGCAGCAGGCGGCGCACGTCCGGGTGATGGATGATCGTCACCGCATCGCGCGAAGAGCCGTCGACCGGGCGGCTTTGCACCCGTTCCCGGGCATAGGCCAGCGCCCGTTGCGTGGCGCGCTCGGCAATGGCGATGCCCTGAAGCCCGACCGCATAGCGTGCAGCGTTCATCATCACGAACATGTAGTCGAGGCCGCGGTTCTCTTCGCCGACCAGGAACCCGGTGGCGCCTTCGTACTCCAGCACCGCGGTCGGGCTGGCCTTGACGCCCAGCTTGTGCTCGACCGAGACGCAGCGCACCGCGTTGCGGGGGCCAAGGGCGCCGTCCGCCTGAACCATGTATTTCGGGACCACGAACAGGCTGATGCCCTTGACGCCCTCCGGCGCGCCGGGGGTGCGGGCGAGCACCAGGTGCACGGTGTTTTCCGCCATGTCGTGTTCGCCATAGGTGATGAAGATCTTGGTGCCGGTGAGGCGATAGCTGCCGTCATCCGCCGGTTCGGCGCGGCTGCGCACCAGCGACAGGTCGCTGCCCGCCTGCGGCTCGGTCAGGTTCATCGTCCCGGTCCAGCGGCCCGAGACCAGCGGCTCCAGATAGGTGGCTTTCTGCGCCTCCGATCCGGCGGTCAGCAGCGCCTCGATCGCGCCATCGGTCAGCAGCGGGCAGAGCGCAAAGCTCATGTTGGCGGCGTTCAGGATCTCGGTCGCCGCCGCCCCGACAACGCGCGGCAGCCCTTGGCCGCCGTGCGCCTCGGGGTGTTGCAGGCTCTGCCACCCCATCTCGACGAACTGGGCATAGGCCCTGGCAAAGCCCTCGGGCAGGATCACCTTGCCGTTCTCGATGCGCGAGGCGGCCTGATCGCCCGGCGCGTTCAACGGCGCGATCTCCTCGGCGCAGAACCGGCCGAATTCCTCCAGCACCGCCGAGACGTCGGAAAGGTCGAGCCCGTCATGCTGCGGCAGGCCCGAGATCTCGGGCCAGCCCGAGAGATGTTCGATGTTGAAAAGCAGGTCCCGGACCGGTGCGGTGAAGCTCATTGGATAGCCCCCTGAATGCGTTTCACTGCCATATATTGGGGGGAAACCGTGCCGGCTATCTCCGGAATGGACGCAAAATTTGCATAAAGTGACAAAATCGGGATACTCGCCGGATCATGACCGCAACCCTGACACCCGCCCAGACCCCGCCGGTTCTGTCCACCGTGTCCTTTGCCTTTGTCGAGGACTGGCTGACGGCGCTGCGGGCCTATTGCCCGCCACAGCAACTGGCCGGGTTCCTCGAGCAGACCGGGCTGGCCGCCGCCGAGGGCCAGCCGCGCGCGCGGGTGACGCATGACCAGATCGTGCGCCTGTACCAACTGGTCGCGGTCGGCACCGGCGACGAGATGATGGGGCTGTGGAGCCGGCCGATGCGGTCGGGGGCGCTCAAGCATCTGTGCGTTTCGGTGCGCGGGGCCTCGTCGCTGGGGGCGGCGCTGTATCGGTTCACCACCTTCTGGAATCTGCTGCTGGACGATCACCGGCTGACGCTGGAGGAGGAGGGCGAGGGGCTGCGCCTGTCGATCCTGCCGCGCGGTGCGGCGGTGCCGCAGCGGTTCGGGCAGATGCTGCTGTTGAAGCTGGCGCATGGCATCGCCTCGTGGCTGGCGGGGCGCGAACTGCCGCTGCGCGAGGTCGGCTTCGTCTTCGCCCGCCCGGGGTTCGCCGAGGATTACCCGATCCTGTTTCCGGCCCCGATCCGGTTTTCACGGCCCTGTTCGTCGATCAGCTTCGATGGGTCGATCGGGGCGCTTCCGGTGGCGCGCAGCGAGGCCGAGATGCAGGATTTCCTGGTCCGGGCGCCGCGCGACTGGATCTTTACCAGCTACCGCGAACATGCGCTGCCGTTGCGGCTGCGCGAATTGCTGTTGCTGTCGGACCGGATGCAATTTCACCTCGACGACGCCGCCCGCGCGCTGAACCTGACGCCGCGCACCCTGATGCGGCGGCTGGAGGGCGAGGGCACCTCGTTCCAGGACATCAAGGACGGGCTGCGGCGCGACATCGCCATTCGCGACCTGACCCAGGGCGGCAAGAGCCTTGAGGGGATATCGCAGGACATCGGGTTTGCCTCGGTGGCGAATTTTCACCGCGCCTTCAAACGCTGGACCGGCATGACCCCCGGCGCCTTTCGCCGCGACCGCCGCTGAGGCGGGCGGGTCACAGCCTCAGGCTGCGGGCCAGGACAAAGGCGTCGTCCGCAAGCATCTGGACATGCTCCTTCATCGCCCGCGCCGCCGCATCCGCATCGCCGGCCAGCAGGGCCTGCGCGAGAATCTCGTGCTCCTGCTCGGCGGCATGTTTCCGTTCGGGGCGGAAGGTGATGAATCGGCGATAGGGCGCCAACCGCTTGTTCAGCAGCGCGATCTGGTCGCGCAAGGCACGGTTCTCGGAGGCGGTATGGATCGCCGCGTGAAAGGCGTCGTTCCGCGCGATATAGGTATCCGCGTCGCCCTGTCGCCCTGCCGCGCGGCAGGCGTCGTGGGTTCGGGTGATCTGTGCGCGATGGTGGTCGCCCATACGTTCGCAGGCGAGACGCGCGGCCACTGCCTCCAGTTCACCGACCAGTTCGAACAGGTCAAAGATCTCGCTCACCGTGGGGCGGGCGACGATGGCGCCAAGTCGCGGCTCGATCGTGACCAGGCCGCTGGCCGCCAACAGGCGCAATGCCTCGCGAACCGGTGTGCGCGAGACGCTGAACCGTTTGCCCAGAAGCTGCTCATCCAGCCGCTGGCCCGGAGGAAGCTCTCCCTTGACGATTTCATCTTCCAGCGCGGCGGCGATTTCCTCGGCGCGCGTGGCGGGGCGGCCGAGCTCTCCTACCGGCGGCACAGCGCCCGTCTTGCGGGCGTCTTCGGTGAGTTCGAGTGCATCCGCCTCGTGGCCTTGGTCTGCCATTGAGCCTCCGTCTTGCAGTTCGTGCCGCATTTGCGTGCATCTTGTCAGCAAAAGAGATTAAAAAACGTGCGAAATCGGAATGATATGCATAAAAATCGCTAATTTGTGTATACACGGCGTGTTCATCGTGTCGATCTGTACATCAATAACCGAATAATGCCGGCCCGCAAAGCCAATCGCGCTCCGGACGGCCGCAGACGAGGAACTCGCATGGATCTTGAACTTCGCGGAAAGCGCGTACTCATCACCGGGGCGTCGCAGGGCATTGGCGAAGGCATTGCCGAGGTGTTCGCCGAAGAGGGGGCCATCCTGCACCTGACGGCCCGCAGCGCGGACAAGCTCGAAGCCATCGCGGCGCGCCTGCGCGCGGCCTACGGCACCGAGGTTTCGGTCTATCCGATGGACCTGACCGGGGGCGAGGCGCCGATCGCGTTGGCCGAGCAGGTGGGCGACGTCGACGTCCTGATCAATAACGCCGGTGTCATTCCGGGCGGCAACCTGTGGTCGACCGACGATGCGGCGTGGCGCGAGAACTGGGATCTGAAGGTCTTTGGCTACATCAACATGTGCCGCGTCTATTACGAGAAGATGAAGGCCGCCGGCGGCGGTGTCATCATCAACGACATCGGCAACGCGGGCGAGAACTTCGACCCCGACTACATCGCCGGGACCACGGGCAACGCCAGCCTCATGGCCTTTACCAAGGCGCTGGGCGGTCGCGCGCTCGACGACAACATCCGCGTCGTCGGCGTGAACCCGGGGCCGGTCGACACCAGCCGCATCTACAAGCTGCTCAAGCGGCGCGCGGTCGATTGGTACGGCGACGAAAGCCGCTGGGAAGAGCTGCTCAACACCTATCCGCGCAAGCGACCGGCCAAGGTGCGCGAGATCGCCGACCTGATGGCCTTCCTTGCCTCCGATCGGTCGGGCTATACCACCGGCGCGATCTTTACCGTCGATGGCGGGATCACCGCGCGGGCGTCGATCATCTGATGACCGATACCGTCGCCTTCTCCCCCGTGCTTGATCCAGCACCGGTGCAGTCCTTTCCGCTGCACTATGGCGGGCGTTGGCACGACGGGCTGCGCGCGGTGCACCGCGTGGTCTGCCGCCCGGCCAGTGGCGCCCAAGGGTGGACAGTGGTCGAGGCCGCGCCCGAAGACGTCGACGCGGCCTGCGTCGCCGCAGCAAATGCACTCCCCGACTGGGCCGCGCTCGATTCAGACGAGCGCGGCCGCCTTTTGCGGGTGCTGGCGGGGATCGTGCGCGAACGGATGCCGGAACTGGCGGAGCTCGAGGCGGCGGTGACCGGCCGTCCGATCCGCGAGATGCGCGCCCAGATGGGCCGCATCCCCGAGTGGTTCGAGTATTTCGCGAGTATCGCGATGGGGCTTGAAGGCAGCTCGAACAAGGTGAAGGGCGGCTTTCTGACCTACACCCGCTACCGTCCGCATGGCGTTTGCGCGCTGCTGACGCCGTGGAACCACCCGATCCTGATCCTGACCAAGAAGCTGGCGGCGGCGCTGGCGGCGGGGAACACCGTCGTGGTGAAACCCTCCGAGCTTGCCCCCGTCACGCCGCTCTTGCTGGCCGAATGGGCCGTCGAGGCGGGCCTGCCCGACGGCGTGGTGAATGTGGTGACCGGCGGGGCCGAGGCCGGTGCCGCGCTGGTGGCCAATGAACACGTCGCCCATATCGACCTCACGGGCGGCACGAAAACCGGCAAGATCGTCGCCAAGGCCGCTGCGGACCGGATGGTGCCCTGCACGCTGGAACTGGGCGGCAAGACCCCCATCGTGGTTTTTGACAGTGCCGAGCTGGACGAGGCGGTTGCCGGGGCGCTCTTTGCCGGCTTTGTCGCCGCCGGGCAAACCTGCGTCTCGGGCAGTCGTTTCCTGGTGCAACGCGGTGTCTACGACGCTTTTGTCGAGAAGCTGGCCGCACGGGTGAAGGACCTGCGCCAGGGCGATCCGGCGCTGGTCGAGACCGATATCGGCCCTGTCATCTCGGCGGCCTCGCGTGACCGTTGCCTGGGCTTCATCGCGCGGGCGGAGGACACCGAGGCGCGGCTGGTCGCCGGCGGCATCCTCCCCGATCTGCCCGAGCACCTGAAGGACGGGTATTACGTGCCGCCCACGGTCTTTGCCGATGTCGCGCCCGACAACGAGCTGTTCCGGGACGAGATCTTCGGGCCGGTCGTCTCGGTCACGCCCTTTGACACCGAGGAGGACGCCATCGCGCTGGCAAATGCGGGGCCCTATGCGCTGGGCGCCTCGGTCTGGACCCGCGACATCCTGCTGGCCCATCGCGTGGTGGACAGGCTGAAGGCCGGCGTCGTCTGGATCAACGATCACCACAAAAACGACCCGCGCTCGATCTGGGGCGGCTCGGGGGAAAGCGGTTACGGGCATGAGAACGGCTGGGACGCGCTCAAGGGCTATCTCATCAAGGGTTCGGTGACCGTGCGCACCTCGCAGGAGTTCGGCGACTGGTTTGCCGGGGGGAACCGATATGGCTGAGACCCTGTCCGCCGAGGTTCGCGATCTGTCCCTGGTCTACAAGGGTCGGGCGGGGGATGTGACGGCGCTGTCAGAGGTGAGCCTTGCCATCGCGGAGGGCGAATGTGTCTCGCTGATCGGGCCGTCGGGCTGCGGCAAGTCCACGCTGCTGCGGGTGCTGGGCGATCTGCTGACCCCGACCCGGGGAACCGTCACCATCAAGGGCCGCACGGCGCGCGCCGAACGGCTTGATCGCCGCATCGGTTTCGTCTTTCAGGAGGCGGCGTTGCTCGAATGGCGCCCGGTCCTCGACAATATCGCGCTGCCGCTGGAACTGCATGGCGTCCCGCGCGCCGAGCGCGAGGCCAAGGCGCGGGACCTGATCGAACTGGTCGGCCTCACCGGGTTCGAGGCCGCCTGGCCGCGCCAGCTGTCGGGCGGGATGCGTCAGCGCGCCGCCATCGCCCGCGCGCTGTCGACCGAGCCGGACCTGTTGTTGCTCGACGAACCCTTTGGCGCGCTCGACCAGATCACCCGCGACCGGCTCAACATGGAGCTGGCGCGCATCCACGAGGTGACCGGCGTCTCGGTCGTGCTGGTGACCCATTCGATCCGCGAAGCGGTGCTTTTGTCCGACCGCATCGTCGTCATGACCCCGCGTCCGGGCCGCATCGAGTGCATTCTCGACGACCCGCTGCCGCGTCCGCGCAGCCTCGAGACCCGGTTGTTGCCTGACTACGAAGACCTTGTTCGCGCAGGAAGTCGCGAGCTGGAAAAAGGCTATGCCAATGTCTGATCGCGCGCTGACCTCTCACAAGGTTCTGGACATCGCCGAGCGCAGCTGGCCCGCCGTGCTGATCCTCGTGGCGCTGATCGCGGGTTGGGAGTGGGCCTGTGCCGCGCTCGGGATCAAGCCCTATATCCTGCCCGCCCCGTCCGCGATCCTGGGCGCGGTGATGAACGACATTCCGGGCCTTTCGCGCAACGCGGGCATCACCGCGTGGGAGGCCTTCGCGGGCTTTGTCGTGGGGTCGGCCCTTGGCGCGCTTCTGGGGACGGGGTTTGCCTATTCGCGCTTTCTCGCGCGGGGCTTCCTGCCCTTCATCATCGCCGCGAACACCATTCCCGTGGTGGCCATCGCGCCGATCATCATCATCTGGTTCGGCCACGGGATCGGGTCGAAGATCGCCGTCACCGCGTTCCTGTCGTTCTTCCCGCTGGCCCTGAACATGATGAAGGGCCTGCAAAGCTATGACCGCACCGTCGCCGATGTCTTTCACATCGCCGCCGCGACGCCGGTGCAGACCTTTTTCAAGATGCGCCTGCCCTCGGCCATGCCCTATGTCTTCGTCGGGCTGAAGCTCAACGTCACCTTCTCGGTGATCGGCGCCATCGTGGCCGAGTTCGTGCAGGCCGACCGGGGGTTGGGTTTCGTCATCATGACCACCTATCGCACCATGGCGATGCCGAAGCTCTGGGCCGCGATGCTGCTCTCGGCGCTGATGGGCATCCTGTTCTTCCTGATCGTGGCGATGCTGGAACGGGTTTTCGTGCCCTGGCATGCCTCGATGTCCACCGATCCCTGAGAACGGGGCAAACCCCGCGAAACCCATCAACAGAGAGACCAACAAGATGAACAAGACACTGCTTTACGCCCTTGCCCTCACCACCGCTCCGCTGGCGGTCCAGGCCGATTCCATGCGGCTCGAATGGGTGATGCAGGGCCAGTTCGCGGGCCCGATCATGGCGCTGGAAAACGGCTGGTACGAGGAGGCCGGGATCGAGATGGAATTGCGTCCCGCCGGCCCCGACATCAAGCCCGCCATCATGGTTGCGACCGAGGTCGACACCTATGGCATCGGCCACCCGAACCAGATCATCGCCGCCCGCGCCAACGGCGTGCCGCTGGTGATGGTCAGCCAGTGGGGCCAGAAGCCCGCCACCACCTATATCGCCCGCAAGGACGCCGGGATCGAGACGCTGGCCGACATGCCCGGTCATTCGGTCGGCCTGTGGTTCGGCGGCGACGAGCATGAATTCCTCGCCATGCTGAACAACGCCGGCGTCGCGCAGTCGGACGTGGACGTGGTCAGCCAGGGCTATGACATCATCTCGTGGCTGAACGGCGATTACGAGGTGATGCAGGTCACCCGCTACAACGAGCTGCAGCTTGTCTATGACAACGGGTTCGCGCCCGAGGACCTGGTGGTCTTCGAGCCGGGCGATTACGACTCGGCGCTGATCTCGGGCGGTCTGTTTACCACCGAGGAGCAGATCGCCGCGCATCCCGAGGCGGTGCAGGCGGCGGTCAACGCCTCGCTGCGCGGTTGGCAGGCGGCCTTTGCCGATCCCGCCGCGGCGGCCGAGGTAATGGTAAAATACAATTCCGAGCTGGATGTTGCCTTTCAAACCCGTCAGATCGAGGCGATGAAGGATATCGCCTGTGCGGGTCCGACGCTCGAGGGGCAGTTCGGAACCACCGACCCCGCCGATTACGAAACCGCCCAGGCCATCCTGCTGGGGGCCAAGCTGATCGACAGCGAGACCGACCTGAGCGCCGCCTTCACCAACCAATTCGTCGAGGCCGCCCCGGCGGCGTTGCGCGAGATCGCCTGCGACTGAGGCCAACCGGGCCGGGCCTTGCCGCCCGGCCCATCACGGAGACAGACATGAGAGAAATCCGCATCCGCCTTCTGTGGCACAAACAGGCCCAGTTCGCGGGCTATCTGCTGGCCGAACAGCTGGGCCTCGGCGAGGATGCCGGGGTCCGGATCGTCTGCGAGGGGCTGGATTTCTCGTGCAAGCACGTCAACGCCGTGTTGACCGGCAAGACCGAGATGTGCGTGGCCAGCCCGGCGCATCTGCTCGAATCCGCTGACCCCGCCGCGCTGCGCTGGCTGATGGCGATCCAGCAGGAAAGCCCGCTGGTCTATCCCGCCCGCCGCTCGGACGGCATCGCCACGCTGGCGAATCTTGCCGGCAAGAGCGCCGGTGTCTGGCCGGGCCACGAGGATCTGGAACTGCGCTGGATGCTGGCGCGCGCGGGCCTGCCCGATGATGCGGTGACCCGCGTCGAGATGCCCGATACCGTCGGCCCCTTTCTCAACGGCGAAACCGCGACCGGGCAGATGACCTGCTATCACGAGTTGCACATGGTCGAGCATGCCATCGGCACCGAGGACCTGGTGGTATTCGACGGCAAGGCAAGCAGCAGCACCATCCTCAAGGACGGGTTGATCGCCTCGGCGAAACTGGTCGAGGACGAACCGGAGGTGGTGCAGGCCGTGGTGGATGCGGTGCTCGAGGGCTGGACCATTGCCTTTGACGAACCCGAACGCGCCATTGCCGCCGGTCTTGCCGCGCGGCCCGACCGCACCCGGGACGAGGAGGCGGCGCAGCTTGCCGCCATCCGGGCGCTGTCGCTGACCGGGGCCACCCTGAGCGAGGGGCTGGGCTTTCCCGATCCCGCGCATATGGCCAACGTCGTGACCGCGATGCAGGAGTTGGGCGAGCCGGTGCCGGCCATCGAAGGCCTGCGCGATCCGCGCTTCTGGCTGGCGGCGCCACAGCGGTTCCGCCGGTCCGAATGGGAGGCGTGATGTGATCCCCCTCCCGCAAAGCGCAGAGGTCATCGTGGTGGGCGGCGGCATCGTCGGCCTGTCGGTGGCGCTTGCGCTGGCGCAGGCGGGGGTGAAACCGCTGCTGCTTGAGGCGAAGAGTTTCGGCGGCGCCGTCACCGGTGGCAGCCTTGCCGCGATCGGTACGCATATGCACGGGCTGGCGGAGTTTGCCGTCATGTCCCATGCCTGTGACCTCTGGCGCGATCTGGCGGCGCGCACCGGCAACCCGTTCGAGCACAACCCGCAGGGGCAGATCGGCTTCATCCGCGATGACGAGGGATTGGAGAGCGGCGCCGCCTGGGTCGCCGAAGAGCGTGCGTTGGGCGCCGAATGCCGGATGCTGACCCCCGCCGAGGTGAGCGAGGTCGAACCGCATCTGACCGGCCCCCTGCTCGGCGCCACCTTCGCGCCGGATACGGCGACCGTGAACCCCTTTCTTGCCGCCCGCACGGTGCTGGCCGAGGCCCGCGCCGCCGGCGCCGTGGCGCTGGATCACACCCCCGTTGCCGCCCTGCTGACCGAGGCTGGGCGCATCAACGGGGTGCGCATGGCGGATGGCACCGAGATCGCGGCAGGCCAGGTGGTACTGGCCGCCGGCCCCTGGTCGCAGGAGATCGGCGCGAGTGTCGGCATCGACCTGCCTGTGGTGCCACGCCAGGCGCAGTGTCTTGCCACGCTGCGTCAGCCGGCGGGCACGATCACCCGTGTCGTCACCGCGGTGGAAAGCCGCGGCGGGGTGGCCAGCGGCTATACCCAGATCCAGCAGGCGACCTCCGGCCAGATCCTGTTCAACACCGTCGTCGATTTCATCGACACCCCGCCCGGGGCCAAGGACAGCATCCGCGAGGTGCCCTCGGGGTTCGTGCTGTCCTCGATCGACACGCTGACCATGCTGTTCCCCGCGCTTGCCGAGATCCCGTTGCTGCGGTCCTGGGTGCGGTTCGAGGCGGTCTCGCCTGACTCCCGTTTCCTTGCAGGTACGCTGGAGCGGGACGGGCTGTGGATCTGCGCGGGCGACAATGGTTCGGGCTATTGCCGGTCCTTGATGCTGGGCCGCTTCCTCGCGGGTGAGATCACCGGGGCGCCGGTTCTGGACGCGGCGCTGCAGAGGGACGCCCGCACCCTCTATGACCCCGCCCGGCACGGGAGGGCGGCATGAACACGGTCGAGATCCTGCTTGACGGTCATCCCGTCGCCTGCCCCGAGGGCCTGCCCTTGACCGAGGTGCTGATGTCGCGTGCGCCGGGTTGGCGACAGAGTCCCAAACTGGGCGCGGCGCGGGGCATGTTTTGCGGCATGGGGCTGTGTTTCGAATGCGTGGTCGAGGTTGATGGCGCATGGTCCCGCGCCTGCCTTGAACGCATCCGGGCGGGCATGGTAGTGCGCACCGCGCGGGCAGGGGAGGGCGAGCCATGAGCGCGGAGCATCTCTCGTGTGACCTGGCCGTCGTGGGCGCTGGTCCGGCCGGACTGGCCGCCGCGCGTGTCGCCGCCGCGGCCGGGGCGCGGGTGATCTGCCTTGATGCTTTCGCGCAGCCCGGCGGACAATACGCGATGCAGCCGACCCAGGGCGACAGCGCCTTTGCCGACACCGCGCAGGTGCGCATGGGACGGGACGCGGCCAAGGCGGCGCGCGATGCCGGTGTCGAGATCCTCTGCGGGGCCGAGGTGTTCTGGGGCGCCCGGGTGTCGGGCGGATTTTGCCTGTCGGTGAACCGGGGCGGCCACTCGCTGGTCGTCGAGGCCCGCGCGCTGGTGGTCGCCGCCGGCGCCATGGAGCGCCCCTTGCCGTTCCCCGGCTGGACCCTGCCCGGCGTGATCGGCGCAGGGGCGGCGCAGCGGCTGCTCAAGACCGGAACCGGCGCGCTGCCGCTACCCGGCAAGGCGGTGCTGGCCGGCAGCGGGCCGTTCCTGCTGGCGGTCGCGCAGAGCTTTGCCAAGGCCGGCCAGAGGCTGGATCAATTCGTCGAGATGCAGACCCCGTCCGTTCCGGCAATCGCGGCGCTGTTCGCCGCGCATCCCGGCAAACTGCCCGAGGCCCTGCGGCTGGCGCTGGATCTGCGCAAGACGGGGGCCGAACGCCACAGGGGGCACATGGTCACCCGCGCGTTGGGAACCGACCGGGTCGAGGCGGTCGAGATCGCGCCGATTGGCTCCTCCGGCGCGCCCGACATGACCCGGGCGCAGATCACCGACGGCGTCGGCACGCTGGCCATCGGCTATGGCTTTCAGCCGGTGGTTGACCTGACCACGGCGCTGGGCGCGGCGCATGACTTTAACGCCGACCTGGGCGGCTGGCATTGCCGCTCCGATGCGCGGGGGAGGACAACCGTTCCCGGCGTCTGGGCGGCGGGCGAGACGCTTGGCATCGGCGGTGCCGTCCCAGCGCGGCTGTCCGGCCGCATCGCGGGCGGCGCGGCGGCGGCGGCATTGGGCTTTGCCGAACCGGACCTCGGCGCCGAGCAGCGCGCCCTGCACAAGGCCCGCGCCTTTGCCGCGGGGCTGGCCGCGCTCTTCCCGGCGCCGGCGGACCTGCCGCTTGAGCTTTCCGGCGACACGCTGATCTGCCGCTGCGAGGATGTGCTTGTGGATGACATCGCGCAAGCCATTGCCGAGGGTGCGCGGGAGAGCTTTGCCGTCAAGACCTGGACCCGCGCCGGCATGGGCCCCTGCCAGGGCCGGATCTGCGGTGCCGGCATCGCCGCGGCGCTGGCGCGGGCGGGGGTGCCCGCCGAGACGGCCTCTTACAACCGCGCCCACCTGCCGCTGCGCCCGGTGCCCTTGCCGCTGGTGCGCGCGACCATGGCCGCCCAGACCAAGATGGAGAAACGCGCATGACCACCATGTCCACCATAGCCACCCCGCAGTTCTGCCAGGGGCGCCATGTCGCGCTGCGGCTGAAGCCCGGCGAAGAAGTGTTGGGGACGCTGCAGGATTTCGTCGTGCGCCACGGCATCAAGGCCTGCACCATCGTCTCGTCGGTGGGCTCGCTCACCCATGCGGCGATCCGCTATGCCAACCGCCCCGAGACCACCCGGCTGGAGGGGCATTTCGAGATCTGCTCGCTGATCGGCACGCTGGAATGCGCCGCCCCGGGCGAGGCGCTGAACGGGGCCGGACCCGATGCGCAAGGCGGCGCGCATGTGCACCTGTCGATCTCGGACGGTGAGGGCAAGATGATCGGTGGCCACATGATGCGCGGTTGCCGTGTCTACACGACCCTCGAATTGGTGCTGCTGGTGCTGGACGGCCTGTCCTTCACCCGTGAGCCCTGCGACGCCTCGGGATACTCCGAGCTCGTCATCCGCGCGGATTCCCCGCGCGGCAAGACCCAAGAAGACCAAAAAACACCTTAACAACAGGGACCAAGGACAGATGAAACTCGATACCAAATCTCTCGTGCTGATGGCCGTGGCCATCGTCATCAACGTGGTGGTCGGCCAGATCGCCGTGTGGATCAAGCTGCCGCTTTACGTCGACGCGGTGGGCACCGTGCTTGTCGGCATCCTTGCCGGGCCGTTCGCCGGCGCGCTGACCGGCCTGCTGACCAACCTGATCTGGGGCCTGATCTCGGACCCGGTCGCCGCTGCCTTCTTCCCGGTGTCGCTGGCCATCGGCCTGCTGGCCGGCCTTCTTGCCCGTGCGGGGTGGTTCAAGTCCATCGGCATGACCATTGCCGCCGGCGTGGTCATCGCGATCGTGTCGACCATCGTGGCGGTGCCGATCATCGTCTACATGTTCGGCGGCGTCACCGGCGCGGGCACCGATTTTGCCACCGCCTACCTGCTGGCCGTGGGCCAGGAACTGGTGCAGTCCGTGGCCATCGCGAACCTGGTGCAGAACCTCGCGGACAAGATCCTCACCTGCCTCATCGCCTGGGTGATCGTGAAGCGCCTGCCGCTGCGCTTTACCTCGGGCTTTGCCTTCTACGGCCACTCGAAGGCCTGACCCATGGCCGTCGCGCATCCCTCCGGGGCGGATCACGCCCTGCTCTTCGTCCCGGGCCAAAGCGTCATGCACCGGCTCAACCCGCTGACCAAGCTCACCTGTGTGCTCTGGGTCGCGGTGGCCGCCTTCGCGCTGCCGCCGCAGGGGACGATCCCGCTGGCGCTGGTTGCCATTGCGACCGGCATCTTCGCGGGGGCGGGCAAGGTGTTTGCGCGGCGGCTGATCCTTACCCTGGTGCCGCTGTCGCTGGCACTGTTCGTGGTCCACGGGATTCTCGTGGACCACGCCGGGGATCGCACCGTGATCCTTGGCCTCGACCTCAGCCACGACGGGCTGGCCTATATGGTGCGCATCCTCGGGCGGATCGCGGCGCTGCTTTCGGGCTCGCTGCTATTCGTCTGCACGACGCATCCGGCGCGGCTGCTCAAGGCGCTGGACGCGCATCGGTTTCCCCCCGGCATGGCCTATGTCATCGCCAGCCCGCTGTTGCTGCTGGAGCCGTTCACCCAGCGGGCCCGCGCGATCCGCGAGGCGCAGATGGCCCGTGGCCTGAACCTCGAGGGCAGCTTCCTGGCCCGGGCCAAGGCCTTTCCCGCGCTGCTGATGCCGCTGGTGACGCTGGCGCTGGCCGACATCGACCATCGCGCGCAGGTGCTGGACGGGCGCGGCTTCCGCGCCATGCCGCACCGCACCGTGCTGGACGCACCGCGCGACAGCACCGCGCAGCGGGTGGCGCGCTGGGTCATCCTCATTTCCATTCCCTTTCTGATCGCCGGAGGCATCCTGTGGCATTGATCGAGGTCGATCACCTGACGTTCGCCTATGACACCCGACCCGTGCTGGAGGAGGTGACGCTTGCCGTCGCGCCCGGCGAAAAGCTGGCGATCCTTGGCGGCAACGGCTCGGGCAAGAGCACGCTGGCGCAGTGGATCGCGGGCTGGCTGCCGCGCGGTACTTTCGCGGCCAGTGCCGGCGGCGTGAACATCGAGGGCCGGCCCTGGGACGAGCTTGACGATGCGACCCGCGCCGGGACGGTGCAATTCGTCGGCCAGGTGCCGATGCAGCAACTGTCGGGCTTTGCCTTTACCGTGCGGGACGAGATCGCCTTCGGTCCCGGCAACCTGCAACTGCCCGAGGCCGAGATCCGCGCCCGCGTCGATGCGGCGGTCGCGGCCTGCAACCTGTCCCACCTGCTGGAGCGTGACCCGTTCTCGCTCTCGGGGGGCGAGCAGCAGCGGCTGTCCATCGCGGCGGCGCTGGCGATGCGGCCGCGTGCGCTGGTGCTGGACGAACCGACCGGCAACTTCGACCCGGAATCGCGCGATGCGCTGTTGGCGCAGATGGCGAAACTGCCGGCAGAGCTGGCCATCGTCTGGTGCGACGTGACGCTGGGCGTGCCGCTGGCCGTGGCACAGCGCTTCGTGCTGCTGGACGCGGGGCGCATCGCCTATGACGGCGATGCGGCGGGGCTGCTGGCGCATCCGCGCACGGCGGAGATCTTCGGCCTGCCGGCGGTGGCCGAGGCGGCGTTGATGCTGCGGGCGCAGGGGCTCTGGCCAGAGGGGGCCGCGATCAGCGCGGACGCCGGGCAGGTGGCCGCCGTGCTGCGCCCGATGCTGGCGGAGGCGGCACGATGAGCCCGATCCTGACGCTCGACGCGGTGCAGTTCGGCTACGATCCGGCCAAGCCGGTATTGCAGGACATCTCGTTCCAGGTGCACCCCGGAGAGGTCGTGGCCGTGGTGGGGCGCAACGGGGCCGGCAAATCCACCATGTTGCGCCTGCTGAACGGGTTGCTGCGGCCCGGTTCGGGCAGGGTGACCATCGCGGGCAAGGACGCGGCCGATCTCAAGGTCAGCGAGATCGCCGCCCATATCGGCACCGTGTTCCAGGCACCGGAGCAACAGATATTCAACGCGACGGTGCGGAGCGAGATCGCCTTTGGCCCCGCGCAATCGGGGCTGAGCGCCGAGGTGCAGCAGTGCCGCATCGACGCGGCGGTGCAGCGCACTGACCTCGGCGAGGTGCTCGACACCCATCCGCTGGACCTGGATGCGGCGATGCGGCGGTTCGTGGCGGTGGCCTCGGTGATCGCCTGCCAGCCGGACCTGATGCTGTTCGACGAGGCGCAGCGCGGGCTCGACGCCACCCGCCGCGCCCTGCTGGGTCGCATCATCGCCGAGGAGAAATCCGCCGGTCGCGCCATCGTTCTGGTCTGTCACGACATGGATTTCGTTGCCGCCCACGCCGACCGGGTGCTGGGGCTGGCGGAGGGACGCCTCGCGGTGGATGCCCCCGTGCGCGACTTTTTCGCCGATGCCGAGGCGACGCGCGCGGTCTCGGTCGAGCAGCCCGGCATCGTGGAACTGGCGCAGGCGCTGGGTCAGCCGGTGGCGGTGAATGCCGCCGAACTGGTGGCGACGCTGGCGAAGAAACTTAAAGGAGGGGCGTGAATGCGGCTCATCATCGACACCGATACGGCGGGGGACGACGCCTTTTCGATCCTGCTGGCGCTGAAGGCGCCGCATGTCACGCTGGAGGGCATCACCATCTGCAACGGCAACGTGCCGTTCGACCAGCAGGCGGAGAACGCGCTTTACACGCTGGAGGTCGCCGGTGCCGGTGGCACCGTGCCGCTGTACAAGGGCTGCCTGCGCCCGATGCTGCGCACGCCGGTGGACGCCACCGAGTTCTTTGGCGCTGACGGCATGAGCGACGCGCATTTCCCGCTGGCGAAACAGCGTCCCGAGGCGGGCCATGCGGTCGATTTCCTGATCGACACGATCATGTCGAACCCCGGCGAAATCGAGATCCTCGCGCAGGCGCCGCTGACCAACATCGCGACCGCCTACGTGAAAGAGCCGCGCATCGCCGAAAACCTCAAGCACCTGTGGGTGATGGGCGGGCTCGACAATTCCCTCGGCAACACCACGCCGGCCTCGGAGTTCAACTTCTACGTCGATCCCGAGGCGGCCAAGATCGTGGTCAACGCGGGCTTCAAGCTGACGCTTTCCACCTGGACGCTGACGATGAAGTCCGGCCTGTTGCCGGACGAGTCGCTGCGGGTGATCGAGGCGATGGATACACCGCTCTCGCGCTTTTTCATGGCGATCAGCCAGGCGCCGTTCAAGCGCACGGAAATGCGCTATGGCCGGCCGCTCTCGACCCACCCCGACAGCCTGACCTGTGCCTGCGCCATCGACCCTTCGCTCATGCTCGAAACCGCCGACTGCCTTGTCGACGTCGAGACGCAGGGCGAGCTGACCCGCGCCTATTCCTCGATCTGTACGCCGCTGACCCCGGACGAGGCGGAAATCGACTTTCTCTGGCCCTCGGCCCCGGCGAATGCCCGGGTGATCCGCAAGGCCGACACCCAACGCTTTGCGCAGATGCTGATCGCGGCGCTGGCGGACTGACAGGACAGCCACATGACCAAGGATTCAGACACCGAGATCCGCAACCGCTATTTCGACACGCTGTTCAGCGACGAAAAGCTCATCTGGATGGGGCAGAACACCAACCACATCCCGGCGCATCCGGCGGTGACGCAGGCGATGATCGGCTCGATCACCAAGGGCGAATACAACGCCTATGCCCCGCCGCTCGGGTTCGAGGCGCTGCGCAAGGCCATCCTGGACGACCTCGGTGTCACCGGGCGCGCGCTGGTGACAGAGGGCGGCGTCAACGCGCTGGCGACGCTGGTGCGGACCAAGGTGCACGCGGGCGATACCTTCGTGACCTCGGACCCGACGTGGAAGTGGCCCGGCCTCTTTGCCACGCAGGCCGGCGCCGAGGTGATCGAACTGCCGATCTTCGGCCCCGAAACCGGCTACAAGCTGACCCCCGAGGTGCTGAGGGCCAATGTCGACGCGCGCTGTGCGCTGATCTACCTGGTCGATCCCAACAACCCGCTGGGCACCACCTATGACGCCGACGAACTGGCGCAGTTCATCGAGATCGCGAAATCCGTGGGCGCGCTTCTGGTCCATGACTGCACCTATCGCGACTTTGCCCCCGACCACGTGCCGGCCATGCGCATCGACCCGGTGAACGCCGTCTGCACGGTGAGCTTTTCCAAGTGGCTGGGCCTCGCGGGCATGCGCATCGGGGCGCTGGTCGGATCCGAGGCGCTGATCGACGAATGCGCCGCCTTTTCCAGTTCGATCCTCGGGGCGGGTGTCGTGGCACAACGGGGCGCCATGGCCGGGCTCGAGGTCAAGCCGGAGTGGATGCAGACCGTGCGCGCCATCAACACCGCCAACCAGCAGATGATCCGCGAGGCCGTGGCCCGCGTCGAGGGGCTGGAGCTGCTGATCTGGCCGAGTTTCGCCAACTTTCTCTGCATCGGCACCAAGGCATCCGGCGTCACCCCCGAACAGATCGTCGAGGCCTTTCGACAGGAGGGCGTGATGATCCGGCAGGGCCGATATCACACCGCGCGGTTCGGCGCGGGCTTCATCAAGGTATCAACCACCGTGCCGGAAGCATGGGCGCAGCGCTTTTGCGATCTGCTGCCCGAGATGATGACCAAGGCGCGCGGGCTGACCGACGTTCCGGCGCTGTTCTGAAGGAAGACGACCATGCATATCACCACCAAGGACGGCGTGAAGCTTTATGTCGAGGAGGCGGGGCAGGGCACGCCGATCCTCTTCATCCACGAATTCGGCGGCAACTATGACGCCTGGGAGCCGCAGATGCGCCGCTTTGCCCGGCGCCATCGCTGCATCACCTACGCGGCGCGCGGCTATCGGCCGTCGGACGTCCCGACCGACATCGAACAGTATTCCCAGCGCATCGCCGTCGAGGATGCGCTGGCGGTACTCGACGGTTTGGGCATCGAGAAGGCGCATATCGTGGGGCTGTCGATGGGCGGTTTCGCCACCGCGCATTTCGGCCTGATCGCGCCCGAGCGCGCCTTGTCGCTGACCATCGCCGGCACCGGCTATGGCGCAGAGAAGGAATTCGAGGAGTATTTCAGGGGCGTCTCGCTTTCGGTGGCCGACAACTTCGAGACCAAGGGCGCCAAGGCGTTCTCGAAGATCTACGCCGAGGGCGCCAGCCGCGTGCAGTTCCAGAACAAGGACCCGCGTGGCTGGGCCGAGTTCGCACAACGGCTGTCGACCCATGACGACCTCGGCGCGGCGCTGACCATGCGCGGCGTGCAGGCGCGGCGGCCGTCGCTCTATGACCTCGAGGCCGAGTTCGCCCGGATGGAGGTGCCGACGCTGGTGATGGCCGGCGACGAGGACGACCACTGCATCCAGACCTCGATCTACCTGAAAAAGACCATTCCCGCCTGCGGACTCGCGATCTTTCCCAAGACCGGCCACACGCTGAACCTCGAGGAGCCCGAGATGTTCAACGCCTTGCTTGCCGAGTTCCTGGCCCAGGTCGAGGCAGGCGCCTGGACGGCGCGCGACCCGCGCGCCGACCCCGGCCAAGTGATGCGCACGTCATGAGCGGACCGGCGGTCGATGGAGACAGGCTCTGGTCCCGGCTCATGCAGATGGCCGCGATCGGCGGCTTTGACGGCGGCGGGGTCAACCGGCAGGCCCTGTCGGACGAGGATCATGCCGCTTGGGCGCAGATGATCGCCTGGGGCGACGAGATCGGGCTCGAACCCTCGACCGATGCTGCCGCCAACCTGTTCCTGACCCTGCCGGGCAGCGATCGCAGCCTGCCGCCGCTTATGGCGGGCTCGCATCTCGACAGTCAGCCGACCGGCGGGCGCTTTGACGGCGTGTTCGGTGTGCTGGCCGCGCTTGAGGCGGTGACCGCCATGGCCAAGGCCGGGCACCGTCCCGCCCGCGACATCGTCGTGGTGGCCTGGATGAACGAGGAAGGCTCGCGTTTCGCGCCGGGCATGATGGGCTCCGAGGTCTTTGCCGGCGTCCGGAGCCTCGAGGCGGTCCGGGCGGCGAAGGATGCCGAGGGCCTCCTGTGCGGCGACGAGATCGACCGCATCCAGGCGGCCTTTCCGAACCTGGCCGAGCGGGTGCCCTTCGTGCCCGAGGCCTATGTCGAACCGCATATCGAGCAAGGTCCGGAACTGGAGGCGGCGGGGGTGCCGATCGGCGTGGTCAGCGGCATCCAGGGCAAGATCACCAGCGAGATCACCCTGACGGGACAGGCGGGCCACGCGGGCACCGAACCGATGCAGGCCCGAAAGGACGCGGTGATGGCCTTTGCCCGTGTCGCGTCCGAGCTTCAGCAGCAGGTCGGCCTGTCGGATCCCGACATCCGGTTTACCATCGGACGGGTCGAGGTCACGCCGAACGCGCCCTCGGTCATCGCGCGCGAGGTCCGGTTCCGCACCGACCTGCGGCACCCGTCCAACGACGTGCTCGATGCCGCCGCAGCCCGCATTCGGGCGGTCGTGGCGCGCGCGGCCGCACCCTGCGAAGGGCATGTGCAAGAGCTGGTGAACGCCCCCTCCAACAGCTTTGATCCGGTGCTTCAGGCGCGCATCTGCGCCGCCGCGGACGCGCATGGTCACGGCCATCGCCGCATGGCGTCGGCGGCGGGGCATGACGCGCGCCACATCGCCCGGGTCTGCCCCTCGGCCATGATCTTCATTCCCTGCAAGGACGGCATCAGCCACGACCCGTCGGAAAGCGCGACGCGCGCGGACGTGATCGCCGGGGCCGAGGTGCTGCTTGACGTGTTGCTGGCGTCCGAAAAAGGCATGTGATGCGCATCGCGTTGCTGTCTCACTGTCTGGCGAACCAGAATGCCAAGGTCGCGGAGTACGAGGTGGCGCCGGGGGCTTTGTCCCCGGTGCTCGCACTTTTGCGGGCCGAGGGGTTCGTGATCCAGCAGATGCCCTGCCCGGAAATGACCTTTCTGGGCTGTTCGCGCTGGTGGCAGGTCCGGGCGCAATATGACACGCCGGGCTATCGCCGGCATTGCCGCACGGTCGCGCAGTCGGTTGCCGATGTGCTTGCGGCGCAAGGCGGGGAAGCCGGCGGCGATCTGGTGTTTCTCGGTGTCGACGGCTCGCCCTCCAGCGGGGTCGGGATCACCGACGATGGCCCGGGGTGGGGCGGACGCCCGGAATCGAAGGAGGTGCGGCTGATACCCGGTCGCGGAGTCTGGACCGAGGTGCTGGTCGAGGTGCTGCACGCCCGCGGGTTGCCGGTGCCGCGGATGATCGGACTGGGGACCGAACTGCCCGGATACGACAGCGATGCCGATCTGAACCGGCTGCGGGACTTTCTGCGGAACCCGGACTGGCAGGAGGCGAAGGTGGATACGCCCGCTGATCCCGCCGATGACGCGGGCGCGGTACCGGCGGTCATTCGCAGTCGCAAGGTGCTGGTGGTTCCCGCCGATGCGCTTGACGGGACCGCGCCCCTTGCGCCCTTCACCGATGCGGGTTGGGGGCTGCTTCAGATGCCGCCTGCCGGGATGCCGGAGCCGCAACGTCAGCAGGCGCAAACCCTGGTCGCGGATCAGGTCGAGGATTACCGGCGCAACGAATACGAAATGGCCGCCCCGGCCGATGCCGATCTGGGTGGGTTGGACACAGAGCTCTTGCGGCGGGGCATGGCACCGCTTGCGCGTGTCGCGCCCCCGGGATTGTCCGATTCCATGGCGTGATTGTACGATCCTTGTTCCAACCGGGGGGGCGGCAAAGGCCAATGCCACCAGCACCAAGGCGATGAACCTGCGTGAAAACGCGCTGGCGGTGAAGGAGGAGCAGTGGATCGACGTTCTGGGCGTCCCGGACGCGTATTACACGCGCTTCATCGATTCCCAGGACGAGGTCATCAAGAAGTACCTCGCGGCCGATGAATCTTTGCCAAGGTCTACAAGTCGCAGGAGGCCGTTGCCGACCTGGTCTATCCCTATCACGCGCGGGTGGTGACCCTGCACCGCAACGTGGTCGAGGGCGCCGAGGCGGCCCGTAACAAGTAACCCCGTTCGGGTTGGTGCGGGCCGGCGGGCGGGTCCGTCTTTCGGGTTGCCAGGTGGGTGTCGCGGCCTGTCCCCGGCGATCTAGCGCAAGGCTTCGGCGATCTCGCCCGCATGGCGGTGCAGGATTTCGACCAGACGCGGGTAATCCGGGCTCGAGATCACGCTCATCGGCTCTGAAAGCCCGAGGGCGGCTTCGGCGCTGCCCAAGGGGCCGACCGGCACCGAGATGCCGACTGCGCCCGCTTCGAACTCGGCCTCGACGATTGATGCGCCGCTGTCGCGGATGGCGTCAACCTCGGCGGCGATCCGATCCCGATCCATGAGGGTTTCCGACGTGAACCGCTCGATCGGCAGGGTTTCGATCATCTCTTTCGCCCATGCCTCGTCGCCCCAGGCCAACAGCATCCGTCCGATCGACGTGCTGAGCAGGGACAGGCGGCTGCCCACGGTGAAGCCGAAGGTATAACGTGCGTTCTGTTGCGAGGATTGGGCCACGTAGACCGCCGCGGCGCCATCGCGCATCGCCAGGCTGACGCTGTAGCCCAGTTCGCGGGCACAGAGTTCCATCAGGGGTTGGACCCGCCGCCCGAACTGGTTTCCGCGCAGGAACCCGCTGCCCAGGACCAGGACACGCGGGGTGAGCGAATAGCGGTTCTCGTCCTTGCGGACATATCCCAGATGAACAAGCGTCAGCACCAGTCGGCGCACGGCGGCGCGTTCGATCTTGGTCAGGCGGGCAATGTCGGCGAGGGACAGCCGGTTGTGGGCTTCGTCAAAGGCGCGGAGGACCGTCATGCCCTTCATGAAGGTCAGCGAGATGTCTTTGGTTGGAATTTCCGGCTGCACGTTTCTCATCCCGCCCTTCGACGCCCAAACATTGGGCGCAACATGTTCTTTCCAACTTATTGCCTCGTGAAACCTTGGCCCGCAAGGAGAGGCTGCCTTGACAGGGCAAAAGTAAATTAACCATACGGTGTATTATCGAACAAATGGAACAAATCCACGCGGCGGCATGGAAATGCCCACAGCCCGTCCAACAACGGAGACCCCCCAAACATGCTGAGAACTCTCACCGCATCCGGTGCAGTTGCCCTTGCCCTTGCCACCTGTTCGCAGGCGGACACGCTGCGCTATGCGCATTTCATGTCCGCCAACAGCTGGCAGAACCAGGTCATCTTCGAGGATTGGGCCGCCGCCGTCGAGGCCGAGGCCGGCGAGGACCTGGATGTTCAGGTTTTTCCCGCTCAGACATTGGGCAAGGCGGTTGCCGGGTATGACAATGCGGTCATGGGGATCGTGGATATCGCCTGGGCCGTTCCGGGCTATACCGCAGGGCGCTTTCCGTTGAGCCAGATCATGGAGCTTCCGGGCCTGTTCAAGACCGGCGCGGTGGGATCCTGCGCGTTCCAGAAACTGTATGATTCCGGCGCTTTGGACAGCGAGTATGACGACACCCATGTGCTGTTCGTCCACACCCATGATCCGGGCCACCTGCATACCGCTGACACGCCGGTGCGCAGCCTTGAC
Organism: Aquicoccus sp. SU-CL01552; assembly: GCF_040365005.1. NCBI lineage: Bacteria > Pseudomonadati > Pseudomonadota > Alphaproteobacteria > Rhodobacterales > Paracoccaceae > Aquicoccus > Aquicoccus sp. SU-CL01552. The sequence goes on from NZ_BAABWV010000021.1 coordinate 49,327, forward strand.
GACATGAAGGGGCTGAAGCTGCGCCGCCCGACACAGGTCGTGGGCGACCTGCTGACAAATCTCGGGGCCGAGCCGGTCGGAATGCCCGCGCCGAACACCTACGAGGCGCTGCAACGCGGTGCGATCGACGGTTACATGCTGCCTTGGGAAAGCGTCGAAAGCTTCCGCCTGGCCGAGTTGTCGAACTATCACACGGTTTTCGGTTTTTACGCGCTGGCCTTTGTCACCACCATGAACAAGGCCAAGTACGAGGCCCTCTCGCCCGAGGCAAAAGCGGCCGTGGATGCCAACAGCGGGATGAAATGGGCGGTGACCGCCGGTGGTGGATATGACGAGGCAGGGGCCAAGGTGCTGGCCGAGTTGCGCGAGAATTCCACCGTGATCGACCTGTCCGAGCAAGAGCGCGCGGCCTGGAACGAGGCGGCGCAGAAAGCCTCGGACAGCTATATCGCGGCGCTGGATGCGCAGGGCCTGCCCGGCACGCAGACCTATGCCGCGGTGCAGGGATATGTCACGGAATGCGAGGCCGAGCTGAACTGAGCCCGAGCCACACGATGATCCGGCGGGCCGCCTTGTGCGGCCCGTCGTGCCCTGTCTTCAACCAACGGGACCACAGATGATGACAGCGACGATCCGACGGGTTGCCCGCGTGATGGAGAACGCCTGCCTGCTCATCGGGGCGGTTTGCCTGCTGTACATGGTGTTCGTCGTCGGCTTCAACGTGCTGGCGCGGATCATCTTCGACGCCACCGATACCGCCGTGAACCTGATGATACCGGGGGCCATCGAACAGGTGTCCTACCTGCTGGGGCTTATCGCGCTGGCGGCGCTGTCGGCGTCGATGGCCAAGGGCATGATCGCGGTCGACTTCCTCGTCGGTCGCCTGCCGGAACTCTGGCAGGCGCTGGTGGCGCGTCTTTGGTTCATCGGCATCCTGGCCTTCGCGCTGGTTCTGTGCTGGCTGTTCTACGAGGACATGCTGGCAACCTTTGCACGCGGCGAGGCAACGCAGGATCTGCGGCTGCCGATGTTTATCATTCACGGGCTCTATGCGGTCGAATGCCTCGCCCTTGCAGTGATCGCGCTGCGCGAGGCGCTGACCAACGATGGCCAGCACGCGGAGCTTTCCTGATGACCCCCTTGATGATCGGCTATGTCTCGATTGCCGCGATGTTCGTGATCGTGATCCTCGGTGCGCCCATCGGGTTGGCGATGATCGCGGTGGGCTTTGCCGGGTTTTCCGCCATTGTCGGCATGACGCCGGCGCTAGGCGTGCTGAAAACCGCAACCTTCGAGACCATCACCAACTATTCCTTCACCCTGATCCCGTTGTTCCTGCTGATGGGCAACCTGATCTCGCGCTCGGGGGTGGCCTCGGACCTGTTTCGCGGCGCGCTGTTGCTGACACGCGGTTGGGCCGGGGGGCTGGCGGCGGCGGGCATGACCGCGAGCGCGGTGTTCTCCACGGTCTCCGGCTCGTCGCTGGCGACGGCCTCGACCATGACCCGGGTGGCCTACCCGGAGATGAAGGCGCATGGCTATGACGCGCGGCTGGCGACCGGGTCGCTGGCGGCGGGCGGTACGCTGGGCATCCTGATCCCCCCGTCCATCGCGCTGATGCTTTACGCGTTGATCACCGAGCAATCGGTCGGAACCATGTTCCTGGCCGGTATCCTGCCCGGCGTGCTGGCCTTTGTCCTGTATATCGTGACGATTCTGCTGATGGCCCGGATCTGGCCCCCCGATGCCACCGCCGTGCCGGCGCTGCCGATAGACGAGCCGGCGCCCGCCGGGCGGTTCGAGATCCTGCGTCTGTTCGCCCCCGCCCTTGTCCTGTTCGGGCTGGTCATGGGGGGGCTTTACGGCAACTTCTTCACCCCGACCGAGGCTGGCGGCGTCGGGGCGGCGCTGGCGTTGATCTTTGCGTTGTGGCGGCGGGTGCCACGGGGCGACCTGGTCGCGGCTTTTGTCGAAACCATCGTCACCTGCGGGTCGATCTTCCTGATCCTGATCGGCGCCGAGGTGTTCGGGTTCGTCCTGTCCACGTCGCAACTGTCCAACGCCCTTGTCGATTTCCTGAGCGGCAGCGGCTTTGGGAACTGGCAGGTGCTGTTCGCGATCCTGATCTTCTACGTGGTGTTGGGCTGCTTCATGGAAAGCCTTGCCATGATCCTGCTGACCGTACCGATTTTCTTTCCCGTGGTCCTGGCCAACGGGTTCGATCCGATCTGGTTCGGGGTCATTGCCGTCGTTACCGTGGAGCTGGGAATGATCACGCCACCGGTGGGAATGAATCTGTTCATGGTCAAAAGTGCCTCTCGGGGGACACCGCTGTCCACGATCATGACGGGGGTCTTGCCGTTCGTGGTGACCGACATCATCCGGCTGGGCATCCTGTTGGCGTTCCCGGCGATCTCGCTTTTGCTGACCGGGCGGCTTTAACATGACTCTGAATTTTCGGACGGACCTCTTGCGGCCCGTTCGGGGGCGTTAGGAAGGCTTACGAATGACATCTACTTTTCAGACACGGATCGCGGCAGGCCGACTGGCACAGGACGGGCTGCTGAGTGACGCGGCGATACAAGAGGCTGCCGCGCTGTTGGAGCGAACCGAAACCAGCGCGCTTGAAACGGTGCGCGTGGTCTTTGCCGACCAGCACGGGTTGCTGCGTGGCAAGACGGTGACCGCCGACAGCCTTGCCTCGGTGTTCCGGTCCGGTCTGAACCTGCCGAGCACCCTGTTGCTGAAAGACACCTCGAACCGCACGGTGTTCCCGATCTGGGATGGCCGCACCCCCGGGGTCATGGCGACGATGGCCGGCGCGGGGGACATGTTGCTGGTGCCCGATCCGTTCAGTTTTCGGGTTCTGCCGTGGTCGCCGCATTCGGCGTGGCTGTTCTGCGATCCCTATACTCGCGACGGACAAACGCTGCCCTTTGCGCCGCGTCCCGTCCTGCGACGTGCGGAGGCGGCCCTGGAGGCCAAGGGGCTGGCGCTGACCGTCGGGCTGGAGGTCGAGTTCCACGTCTTCACGCGCAAGCAGGATCCGCTGGGTCACCAGCATGCGGGAATGCCGGGCCAGCCGCCGCAGACCGAATTGCTGGACCAGGGGTATCAATACCTGTCCGAGGCGAATTACGACCGGTTGGAACCGGTGATGGACATGCTGCGGCGCCATGCGCAGGCGCTTGGCCTGCCGGTGCGGTCGACCGAGGTGGAGATGGGGCCGAGCCAGTTCGAATTCACCTTTGAACCGGCCGGGGCGATGGCGCATGCGGACAACATGATCATGTTCCGCACCATGGTCAAAGAGGTCTGCGCGCGCGAGGGGCTGCATGCCACGTTCATGTGCCGGCCAAAGACCGAGAACAGTGCCTCCAGCGGCTGGCATCTGCACCAATCGCTGACCGATGCCGACGGCAACAACCTGTTCATCCCCGACCAACACGGCAAGCTGACCGAGCAGGCCAGCGCGTGGATCGCGGGGCTGTTGGCCCACGCGCAGGAAAGCTGCCTGCTGACCACGCCCACGGTGAACGGATACAAGCGGTATCAACCGTTCCAACTGGCCCCGGACCGGATCGAATGGGGCTATGACAACCGGGGCGCGATGGTGCGGGCGCTGATGGCGCCGGGCGATGGCGCAAGCCGGGTCGAGAACCGGGTGGCCGAGCCTGCCGCCAACCCCTATTTCTATTTCGCCTCGCAACTGCTGTCGGGGCTGTCCGGGCTGGACAAGGGCCTGAGCGCCCCCGACCCGGTCGAGAACCCCTATGACAATGACGCCGTGGCGCTGCCGCCCAGCCTGATCGCTGCGATCGAGGCCTTCGAGGGTGGCGATCTGTACCGCGAGGCCCTGGGGGCGGATTTCGTGGATTACATGTCGACCCTGAAACGGGCCGAGTGGAAGCGATACCTCAGCACGGTGACCGAGTGGGAACAGACCGAATATTTCGGGATCTTCTGACCATGCCGCATGTGGTGATCGAATATCACGCCGAGGACGGCATCGACCCGGACGCGGTGTTGCACACCGCCCTCGAGACCGCCGCCGCCAGCGGGGTGATGCAGCGCGCGGATATCAAGGTGCGGCTCCTGCCGTCCGAGGCGATCCTGTTCGGAGACGGGCGGCGGTCCTTTATCCATGTCACGATTTCGCTGCTGGCAGGCCGCACGCCGGAGGCCAAGCTGGCGCTGGCCGAGGCTATGACGACGGGGTTGCGTGCGACCTGCCCGGATATCGAGGCGATCAGCACCGATATCCGCGATATGGATCCGTTCTGCTACAAGAAATCCCTGCGGTCGCCGCCCCCGGCGTAAACGTCGGGGTCAGGCCGAGAAGGAGCGCAGGCGACGGGTGTCGGCCACGAGGGCCGGAACCTGCGCCAGCACCTCGCTTGCGGGTATTCGCTTGGGGTCGGGGCCGGGGGTGGCCGACAGGCCGAAGCCGGTCAGATAGGCCGGCTCGCCCAGCCGGATATCGGCCGGCAGCGCGGCCTCGGCGCGATCGTCCAGCCAGCGCCAGTCACCGGTTCCGATCAGCGTGAACGCCGCCGTATCCGGCCCGCCCGCGCGGGTCACGGTCAGAAGCATGCTGTCGATCACGCCGGCGTATCCCTCGCGCAGGTGCAGCGGCACCGGCGCGTCAGGGTCCAGCCCCTCGATCTCCATGATCGGGGCGTGGCACAGAACCAGCCACGCCCAGATGAAATCGTGGCGCGCCATCATTTGGCGCACCGACTCCTTCAGGGTGAAATACCCGTCCAGGATATCATGAAACGGCTCTGCGCTTGCGCCCGGCCTGTCTGCGATCATACCGTGGCGTCCCAGGGCGCGGCGCGGCGACGCTCCATGTCCGCGGCGACGCTTGCGGCCAGCCAATCGTCACTCTCGGCGATCGAGTCGTTGGACAAGGGGCCGACGATCTGCGGCGTGTCCTGCCGGTCCTGCATCGGGAGCCGCTCTTCATGGCCGGTTTCGATGGCCTTGATGGCTTTGCGCAACATCAGCCGATAGCGGATGATCGCGGCGTCACCGCGCCCAAGGTGTTCGCGTGTGCGGTCCTGGATGGCGCCCATGCTTTCGACGGCCCATTGGTCGTGCACGTTGATATCCATCCCCATGCCCGTGTAGGTCAGAGATTTCTGCTCTTCCGGGTCATAATGATAGTTGTTGGCCTGGTTCTTGAGCGGCGCATAGTCGGGAAGGCGGTGTTCCTTGAGCCGCTGTTCGCGCATCAGCTCCTTGTTCACCGGGTTCTGAAAGCTGGTGAACATGGTGTACCAATAGCAGTTCTCGTCATCGACGGGGACGTGCCACTGGGTGATGATCATTTCGCGCGACATCGGGATGGAGATGGCCGAGGGGAAAACCTGGTTGGTGACCCGCACATGGGTCAGGCCGTTCTTCATGTGCCGCAACGACGTGATCTTCAGTCCGAACGGGGTTTCGTCGACTTCAATGTCGGGGCGCGGGTATTCGCGCAGCACCTGCGTGATCGGCATGTCGGTATTGGCCGCCTTGTCGCGGAACTGCTTGCCGTAGCCTTCGCTGGGGTCTTCGTCCTGCAGGAACCGGTGCAGGAAGGAGGCGTGGCTGGGGTCGATCCCGATCTCGAGGGCCTGCAGCCAATTGCATTCCCACAACCCCTTGAACGCGAAGACATGGCTTTCCGGGGCGCGGAAGCAGTCGAAATTCGGAAAGGCCGGCGGATCGCCCGCGCCGAGATAGGCGAAGTAGATCCCGTTCTTTTCGACCACCGGATAGACCGGCGCCCCCTCGGGCACGCGGATGTCGTCCCGGTCCGGGTGATGGGTGGGGGCCTCGTCCGGGTCGGCCACGCGCGCGGTCAGGACAAGCTCTCCGGTCGGGGCGCGCAGCAGTACCAGCCGTTCGCCCAGGAGGTTGACCGGCAGCATCGGGTCATCGCCGGTCACCTCATCCGTCAGGGCCGCCGGTTGCCAGTACTTTCGATGCACGGCCCCGGCGGCGGTGTTCGGGCCGATGCGAGTGATCTGGTCGTTCAGTTTCTGGGAGATCATGCGTGGGGTCCTTTTGAAGAGGGTCAGGCCGTGGCAGAGGCGGTTGCGATGGCGGGCGGGGTGCCCTCGCCGTTCCAGGCCAGGATATCACCATCCCGTTCCACCACCGTATAGCTGGGCAGTCGGATCGCCTTGTACATGGTCGAATCCTCGGGTTCCGCCGGCTGTTCGGTGCATTGGCCATTGCGATCGAAATGCCAGCCATGGAAGGGACAGCGCAGCCCGTTGTTTTCATGTCTTCCATAGCAGAGGTCGGCGCCGCGATGGGGGCAGTGCCGGCCGATCAGGCCCAACTCGCCCTCTTCGTCGCGAAACAACACCAGAGCCTGTCCGAATGCCGTCACCGGGATCACGGGCCGGGGGCCCTGCAGGGCGTCTGCGCGGGCGATCTTGACCCAGGTCGATGGCTGATCCTCGGGGGTGGGCGATTGGCTCATGTATCTTTCCTTTGCCAGATTTACGAGGCAGCAGCGGCCGCCATCGGGCGTTGATTTTGGTCTATAATCGACCATACGTGCTTTAATCAAACTTTCCATTGATTTTCCCCGCGGTCAATGCAAAAGGTCGGGCCAGCAAGCTGGAAAGAGTGCACGTCAGTGAGAATGACAGGAAATCGCCACGCGCGGATCAAAAAAGCATCATGTGCCGGGGCGGGCCATGAGGGAAACCAAAGAGGGGCCGCATGAACGCCAAGATTGCGATTGTCGGCGCGGGCCCCTCGGGATGTTACACTGCGCAGGCCCTTTTGAAATGCGCGCCGGGGCTGGAGGTCGATGTCATCGACGCCCAGCCGACACCGTTTGGCCTGGTCCGATATGGGGTGGCGGCGGATCATCAGGGGACCAAGGGCGTCGCTCGGCAGTTTGCCCGGATCTTCACCCGGCAGGGTGCCCGTTTCCTCGGCAACCTCAGTATCGGCGACGAGACAACCGTTGAGGACTTGCGCCAGGCTTATGACGCCGTTGTCTTCGCGGCGGGGATGTCGGGCGATCGCCGGCTTGGCATTCCGGGCGACGATCTGGCGGGCGTCATCGGGTCCGGCGCCCTGACGCGGGCCTTGTATGAACACCCCGACGCCGGGCCGTTTCCCGTGCTGGGGGATACGCCGGTGATCATTGGTACCGGCAACGTGGCGATTGATATTCTGCGGTTGCTGGCTAAGACCCCCGAGGAGTTGCGCGGCAGCGACCTGGGGCCGGGGCCCAGCGCATGGCTGGCGGCGCAGAGGTTCAGGAAGATCACCGTTGTCGGCCGCTCCTCTGCCGCATCGGCGCGGTTTTCGCCGGTGATGATCAAGGAACTGGCAGACCTCGCGACCGTTGACTTGAGCGTGGTCTTTCCCGACCCCGACGGCGCAAGCGTTCTGAACACGGCCGTCACGTCAACCTCCGGTCCGCTTCCGGTCGAATTCCGGTTCGAGAGCCGGCCCGCTGCCCTCGAGAAAACCGGCGGTGGCCTGCACCTGCAGGTCGAGACACCGCAGGGGCGCGATACCATTGCCGCCTCTTCGGTCATTTCAGCCATCGGCTTCACGTCCAAGGGCACCCTGGATCGGGATGCCATCTTGCGGGCCGCCGATGAGCCCGATGGCGCCCGGGGGCGGGTCTATGCAACCGGCTGGTTCCGCAATGGCCCGGTCGGGGCAATCCCGCAGTGCCGCGAAGAGGCGCAGGCCCTCGCGCAGCGCATTCTGTCCGAGCTTCAGCCCGATCCCGATCGGGTTGGCCGGCAGCTGTTCGCACAGCACCCCGATATCGTCGACTTCGACCATTGGCAGCAGATCGACGCGCAGGAGGTTGCCGCCGCGCCGGCCGACCGCTGCCGCCAGAAAATTTCCCGCCGGGAGGAGTTGCTCCGCCCGTCCAACCTTCAGGATGCTTGAACCATGACCATCTCCATATTGTTCGGGACCGAGACCGGAAACGCCGAAATGCTGGCCGAGGATATCGCCGCGGCGCTTGAGGATGATCACGAAACCCGCATCGCCAATCTGCAGGACACCGGCGCGGAGGATCTGCGCGCGGCTGACCTGAGCATTATCGTGTGTTCCTCCTACGGCGACGGGGAACTGCCGGCCTCGGCGCAACCCTTTGCCGATCTGCTGCGGGCAGAGCAGCCCGATCTGGCGGGCGTGCAGTTTGCCATTTTCGGGCTGGGCGACACGGAATATGCCGAGACGTTTGGCCATGGGTCGATGAAACTGGCAGAGCTGCTGACCGAACGTGGCGCCACCCCGGTTGGCGAGCGCCTGGTCCATGACGCTGCGGGCGGGGATTTGCCCGAGGATATCGCGGTGCCCTGGGCCACTGCGATCCTGGCCGGTCGCGCCACCGCGTAGGAACGCCCTTACGCCGCGCGTGCATCCGGACAGCGCGATCCCACGCCGGGCCAGCCGCCCGCAGAGGTTGCTTGCGACCGGAGTGGCGGTCCCGCCCTCGTCATTCATCAGCCCTGCGATCCTCGCGGAGAGCGCCGCGATCGGTCTGCCGGAACCTGATCCGACGCGCTGCGCGGAAACACCCGACAACAGCGCCCCGTCGTCCTGTCGGCACGAATTCTCTGGAAATCGAATATGAGCCATTGTGCATATGCAGTCAGAGGCATATGTGGGGGTCATGCAAGAGATTCTGACCGCCATATCCGACCCGACCCGCCGCGCCGCCCTCAACCTGATCTGGGACGGGGGCGAGCATTGCGTCTGTGAACTGATGGCAAGGCTCGATGCCAGCCAGAGCCGGATGTCGCGCCACATGAAGGTGCTGCGCGAGGCGGGCCTCGTGACCGACCGGCGCGACGCGCAATGGGTCCGGTTTCGCCGCAACCCCGATCTCGCCCCGGACCTCGTGGCCATCATCGACGCGGTGTTGACCGTCGAACGCAAACTCGAAAGGAAGGTCGCATGACCGCTGAAACCCAAGATCCGACCCATGATCGCGGCGTACCCGACTGGGCATGGTATGCCGGTGTTCCCGTCGTGGGCGTTGTCCTTTACCTGCTCTACGGTCAGTTGATCCCGTTCTCGGAATGGGTCACCGGGCTGTTTCCGGTCGCGCGCGACAGCCATACCGGCCAGGCCATCGCATTTTTCTTCTATGACGTGCCGAAGGTGCTGCTCTTGCTGACCGGCATCGTCTTTGTCACCGGCGTGCTGCGCAGCTGGTTCAGTCCGGAAAAGACCCGCGCCATTCTGGCCGGCAAGCGCCAGATCTGGGGCTATCCGCTGGCCGCGCTGCTGGGGGTCTTCACGCCGTTCTGTTCCTGCTCCTCGGTGCCGCTGTTCATCGGCTTCGTCTCGGCGGGCATCCCGCTGGGGGTGACCTTTTCCTTCCTGATCGCCGGGCCGATGGTGGGGCCGGTGGGCTTGGGGCTGCTCTATGGCCTCGTCGGCTGGAAGATCGCCACCATCTACCTTGTCTTCGGCTTCACCATCGCCACCGTCTCCGGTTACGTGATGGGCAAGATGGGGCTGGAACGCTACCTGCAGGACTGGGTGCGCGAGATGAACGCCGGCCCCGTCGGCGACCTGCTCGAGGAGCGCATGACACTGGTGGACCGGCTGAAGGTCGGCTGGGAACAGGTGCGCGAGATCCTCGGCAAGGTCTGGGTCTGGGTGCTGGTCGGCATCGGCATCGGTGCCGCGATCCACGGGTACGTGCCCGAGGCAATGATGCTGAAGATCATGGGCGGCGAGGCCTGGTGGTCGGTCCCGGCGGCGGTGGTCGTGGGCGTGCCGATGTACACCAATGCCGCCGGCGTCATCCCGATCGTCGAGGCGCTTCTGGGCAAGGGCGCGGCGCTGGGCACCACGCTGGCCTTCATGATGTCGGTGATCGCGCTGTCGCTGCCCGAGATGGTGATCCTGAAACAGGTGCTGACCTATCGGCTCATTGCGATCTTCATCGCCGTCGTGTCGCTGGGGATTCTCGCCACCGGCTTCCTGTTCAACTTTCTCCTGTGACCCCTTGGTCGACCCTGCTCTATGAAAGGACACGATATGAAAACCGTCAAAGTCTACGGCCCCGGCTGCAAACGCTGCGAAGCCACCGAGGCCATGGTCAAACAGGCCGCGTCGAAACTCGGGATCGAGGTCGCGGTGGAAAAGGTCACCGATGCCAAATCCATCGCCATGGCGGGGGTGATGTCCACGCCCGGCCTCTCGGTCGACGGCAAGCTGGTCCATGCGGGCGGCCTGCCGGACGAGACCAAGCTGGAAGGCTGGCTGACCGCCTGACCCGGCGACGGGTTGCGCCGATGCCCCTGTCAGGTGGCGGCATCGGCGCACCGTCCCGATCTCATCTTTCAAGGACTTCCGCAGATGCTTGAATATCACGTCACCGCCCAGCGGATCGACAGCCACGGATCCGAGGCGCGGGCCAAAGAGGCGCGGATCGCGCTTGACACCGACATGGCGGGCCGGGCCGATGCCTTCAACCCCGCCGAGATGCTGTTGGCGAGCCTCGCCGCCTGCATCCTGAAGGGCACCGAACGGGCCATCCCCTTGCTGGAGTTCGATCTGCGCGGGATCGAGATCGCGCTTCATGGCATCCGCCAGGACAGCCCGCCCAAGATGGTACAGATCGATTACGAGATCGTGGTGGATACCGAGGAAACCGATCAGCGGCTCGCCCTGCTGCACCGCAATCTTCGGAAATACGGCACCATCTACAACACCCTGGCCGGCGCGGTCGAACTGTCCGGAACCATCCGCCGCAAGGGCTGAGCCTGTCCGGCGGCGGATCCGGTCAGCGGGTTAACGCCCAAAGGCCGGATCGTGGAACAACCCGGGAACGCTGATGCGGGAATCGTGGTATCCTCCGCCCAGTCAGCGGAGGATTCCATGCCTGTCGTGTCCCGCCCCAACCGCCCCACCCGCTTTATCCGGATCGTCGTCTACCATGTTCGCCGATGCTACAAGCAGTGTCGCCGAATGCAGCGCCGGGTGAATCGACTTCACTAGAGACTGCGCCCGCAAGCCACTCGGGCCGTCGCAGCGCCCGCCCAGAAAGAGGCGGGCGGTGTCCCCTTGCCGAAAGGTCGTTCAGAACCGCAGCGACAGGCAGGACATGCCGCCGTCCAGCTTGGCGCAATCGCGGTTGTCGATCTGCACCACCTCGTAGCCGGCCTTGTCCAGCATCTCGGCGGTCCGGAAGAACCCGTCGGCCATCAGCACCAAATTGTTGAAACGGATCGCGTTGGCCGCCGCTTCCTCTCCCTCGGGCACGTGCAGGACGCGATAGCCCTCGAAACAGCCCGAGGCCGCGAGCCGTTTGGTCGAGAGGATGGTTTCCCCGTCCATCAAGGAGCAGTCGGTCTTGAAATGCAGCACGCCGTCGGGGGTGAACACCTCGCGCAGGCTGTGGCCCCAACCCGCCGTGATCGCGGCCAGTTCGGCAACACCCTCCGCATCGGTGCGATCCGAGCGGCCCACCAGGATCTCCTTGCCCGTGACCAGGATATCTCCGCCCTCCACATGGCCCGGCCCCTTGATCTCGCGCACATCCTCATATAGCGCGCGCAGGGTCGGGGCCATTTCCGCGACCTCGCCTGCGCGGCTGGGGGCGCCGGGGCGCATCAGGATCGCCCCCTGCGGAAGGCACAGCGCGGTGTCTTCGACGAATTGAGCATCCGGATAGGCCTCGAGGGGGTCCAGCACGATCACCTCGGCCCCGGTGCTGCGCAGCGCCACCACATAGGCATCATGCGCGGCCAGCATCCCCTGCAGATCAGGCGGGCCGCTATCCTCGGCGCGCAGGCCGTCCACGATCGAGGCCGCAGGGCGGCGGGTGACGGCGCGGGCGAATTCGAAACTCGGGTTTGTCATGGTCGGTCTCAATCCTCGGCGGGCACGAACACAGGTGCCGCGATTTCAATCATCGAAGGGCCATCGGCAGGCGCCTTGCGCAGCGCCCCGGCGATCTCGGCGGGATCGGGCCCCACCGCCTGGTGCGGGATCCCGAAAGAGGCCGCCGTCAACGCGAAATCGGGGGGCGTCGGGTCACAACCGACCACGGGCACGTCGACGGCCTGCATCGACATGGCGATTTCGCGGTAGCCATGGTTGTTCCAGACCACGAAGGTGATCGGCAGTGCTTCGTCGACGGCGGCCATCACCTCGGGCAGGGAGAACTGCGCGCCGCCGTCGCCAACGATGCAGATCACCCGCGTTCCCGGTTCGGCAATCGCCGCGCCGATCGCGGCCGGAATCGCATAGCCAAGCGCGCCATAGCCCGTCGCGGCATTGAACCAGCCGCCCGCGCGGTCGTGATCATAGTAGAGATTGGCCGCATAGATCGGCTGGGCCGAGTCGCCGACCATCAGCGCCCCGGGCGCCGCATCGCGCATGGCGTTCACGATCTCGACCTGTGCGCGATATTCCGCGCCGATCTCCTCCCAGGCGGCGGCCCGCGCCGCGGCGGCGCGTGTTGCGCCATCAGCGGATGTCGCCGCATCGGGCAGCACCGCAAGCAGGGATCGCAGGAAGGGCGCCACGGCGCCGTGCAACGGCAGCGATGCCGCGTGCCGTGCCAGTTGCCCGGGACAGATATCGACGCGGATCAGGTCGGACATCCGCGCCATGGTGCCGGTGGCATCCATGTCATAGTCGGTCGGCCCCAGCTCGGTGCCAAGCGCCAGGACGACGTCGGCCGCCTCAATCAGATCCCGCACGCTTAGCAAGCTTGGGCTCGCCGGCACGGACAGGGCGTGATTGTACAAGACGCCCCGTGCATTCACCGTTTGCACCACCGGTGCATCCAGTCGCTCGGCCAGGGTTTGCAGGTCGGCGGCCGCCCCGCTCGCGCCCCCACCCGCGAGGATGACGACCCGCTTGGCCTCAGCCAGCCTTTGGGCGGCATCGGCGATCTCGTCGTCAGAGACCTCGGGGGGTGGGGCGGTCACGGGGGCGGTGGGGGTGACGCCCTCTTGCCCGGCGATATCCAGCGGTACCTGGATATGGGTCGGCCCCGGGCGGCCCGTGGCAAAGGGGGCAAAGGCGCGATCCAGCGCGCCGTTCAGATCCTGCGGGTGCGCCACATGCTCGGACACCAGCGCCACCGAAGCGGCCAGACCGTGTTGGTCGGGCAGTTCATGCAGATGCCCCAACCCCTTGCCCAGCGTGCCCGTGGCGTTGACCCCGGAGAGGACCAGTATCGGCACCGAATCCGCCCGGGCCTGTGCCATCGGCGTCAGCGCGTTGGTCAGCCCGGGGCCGGTGATGACAAAAGCCACGCCCGGCTTGCCGCTGGCGCGCGCATAGCCGTCGGCCATGAACCCGGCGCCCTGTTCATGGCGCGGGATGACGTGGCGGATGCTCGATCCGGCCAACCCGCGATAGAGCTCGACCGTGTGGACCCCGGGAATACCGAAGACCACCTCGACCCCGCGCGCCTTCAGCGCCGCGACCAGTTGTTCCCCGACCGTGCTCATGCCGGCACCGCCGCGGTCTGGGTCACATGGGCGATGATGCGGGTCAGGGCCTCGTCGAAATCGTCGTCCGGGATGGTCAGGGCCAGGCGCACCCAGTTCGTCAGGCTCTCGCCGAAGGACGCACCGGGCATGACCGCGACACCGGCCTCGTGCAAAAGCTCCATGGCAAAGGCGAAGCCGTCCATCCCGGTCGAGGAGACATCGACCATGGCGAACATGCCGGCCTCGGGGCTATGCACCCGCAGCGCGGTTTCCGCCGTCAGCCGCGCCTCCAGCCGTTGGGCCCGCGCCGAGAACCGCGCCGCCATGCCCGCCGCCACCGGAGAGCCATTGGTCACCGCCTCGGCGGTCATGTCGGCGATGAAGGGCTGGTTGCCGAACAGCATGGTCTCGGAGAACGGTAGCAGCGCGTCGCAGAAGGCCTTCGAGGACACGCACCAGCCGCTGCGGAACCCCGGCGCGGCGTGGGATTTGGAAATCGAGGAGACCACGATCACCCGATCCGCCAACTGCTCCTGCGCCAGCGGCGAGGTGAACCGCGCGCCCTCGTAGACCAGATCCGCATAGACCTCGTCCGAGATGATCCAGAAATCATGCGCCAGCGCCAGCTCGCCGATGGCCGCGATATCCTCGGCGGTGAGAATGGCGCCGGTGGGGTTGTGCGGCGTGGTCAACAGAAGTGCGCGCGTGCGCGGGGTGATCCGCGCCGCGATGTCCGCGGCCTGCATGCGAAAGCCGTGTTCGGGACGCAGGGGCACCGGCACCATCTCGGCCCCGGTGGCGCGAATGACACCTTCGTAGGTGGCGTACATCGGATCGCCCACCAGAACCTCGTCGCCGTGCTGCGCCACGCCCATCATGACCGAAAACAGCGCCGTCTGCGTGCCCGGAAAGCACATGATCTGGTCCGGGACGATCTCGCGGCCGCTGCGCCGGGTGTAATCCGCGGCCAGCGCGGTGCGCAGGTTCATCTCTCCCCGGCCATCCGAATAGCCGGTGCGCCCGGCCGACATCGCCGCCGTCGCCCGGTCCAGCATCTCCTGCGGGACCGGCACATCCGGTTCCCCGATGGTCATTTCGATCAGGTCCGCCCCGGCCTCGGCCAGGGCGCGCGCCTTGATATGAACTTCCCACTTGGCGCCGCCAAGTCCCGCCAAACGCGCGGTCACATCCGTTGTCTTCATGGCAGATCGGCCTTCTTTTTCCTCACGAAGAGTGTGTCAGGTTCAAGCCGACGATCGCCCCGACAGAGGTCAGGCCGATCTTCGGCAGTTCATCGGGTTCAAAGGCATCGGGCAGCGCGCCACCCTCAAGCCACAGACCGTCGATCACCGCGTTGCAGGCAATCGCCAGGTGACGCAGCCGCCCGGCCTCGGTCGCCTGTCCGGCCTCGTCAAGCGCGGCCGCGATCAGTGCCTCGAGCCGATTGCGGAAATCGGCATAGGTCCGCGCGTGGATCGCCTTCATCGCGGGGTCGTTCTGCACCTTGTTCAGAAAGCTCGCCCAGAGCGCTGTCGACTGCGGATCCACCACCGGCGCGGTCAGGGAGGCCTCGACAAAGGCCACCAGCCGATCCCGCGCCGTGCCCCTGAGCTGGCTTGCCGGCCCCTCGGTCAGGTCGGTCATATGGGTCATGTGGTGTTCATAGGCGGCGGTGATCAGGTCTTCCTTCGAGCGGAAGTAATGCCGGATCAGACCCTGGGTGACATCGGCCCGCTCGGCGATGGCCCGCACCGTCGCCCCGCGCACGCCGTGCTCGGCCACCAGCTCCAGCGCGGCGCGAATCAAGGCCTCGCGACGGGCCTCCGCGCTCTCTCGCTTAAACTTGCGGCGTTCCTCGGACACGGATGCTTCCTGACGGCTGCTGGTAATTATACACTTGCATAATTACTGCGACTCCGCATTACTACAAGACGAAAACGAGGAAGCCGCAAAATGCATCCATCCGCTGCTGCATCGTCAGCCGCCACCCAAGAGGCGCGGGAAGAGGCCATCCGCGTCACCGACCTGCACAAGTCCTTTGGAACGTTGGAGGTCCTCAAGGGGGTCTCCCTGACCGCCAGCAAGGGCGACGTGGTCGCCATCATCGGGGGTTCGGGGTCGGGCAAGTCGACCATGCTGCGCTGCATCAACTTCCTCGAGACGCCCAGTTCGGGCCGGATCGTGATCGGCGGCGAAGAGATCGCGATGCGCGCCGATGGCACCCCCGCGGACCGCCGCCAGATCGAACGCATCCGCACCCGGCTGGCCATGGTGTTCCAGCAGTTCAACCTCTGGACCCACCGAACCCTTCTGGAAAACATCATCGAAGTGCCGGTTCACGTGCTGAAGACCCCGCGCGCCGAGGCAGAGACCCGCGCGCGTGAGCTTTTGGCCCGTGTCGGCCTGGCCGAGAAGGAAGAGGCATTCCCTGCCTTCCTGTCCGGCGGCCAGCAACAACGCGCGGCCATCGCCCGGGCGCTGGCGGTGGATCCCTCGGCAATGCTGTTCGACGAGCCGACCTCGGCGCTGGACCCGGAGCTGGTGGGCGAGGTGCTGTCGGTGATCCGCGACCTTGCCGCCGAGGGGCGGACCATGCTGCTGGTCACCCATGAAATGAAGTTTGCACGCGAGGTGGCCGACCACGTCGTATACCTGTTCGAAGGCCGCATCGAAGAGCAGGGCCCCCCTGCCGAGGTCTTTGGAAACCCAAGGTCGGAGCGGTTGAAACAGTTCCTCAGCTCCGTCTCCTGACCGAGAGTCCAACAGAAAACAAAACACCAACCAGGGAGAATCCACATGAAACTGAAGACCCTTCTTGCCGCCGCGGTTGCGGCAGCGACCCTTGCCGCCGGCACGGCCAGTGCCGAACAGGTCAAGATCGGCATCGCGGCCGAGCCTTATCCGCCGTTCGCCTCGGCCGACAGCTCCGGCACCTGGGTCGGCTGGGAAATCGAGGTCATCGACGCCGTCTGTGACGCCGCCGAGCTGGATTGCGTGATCACCCCGGTGGCCTGGGACGGCATCATCCCCTCGCTGACCGGCAAGCAGATCGATGCGATCATGGCCTCCATGTCGATCACAGAAGAGCGCCTGAAAACCATCGACTTCTCTGACCCCTACTATAACACCCCGGCGGTGATCGTGGCGGACAAGTCCATGGACATCGAGGCGACCCCGGACTCCCTCGCGGGCAAGATCGTCGGCATCCAGGCTTCGACCATCCACCAGACCTACGCGCAGGAGTATTTCAAGGATTCCGAACTGCGCGTCTATCAGACCCAGGACGAGGCCAACCAGGATCTGTTCGCCGGCCGCATCGACGCCACCCAGGCCGACAGCATCGCGATGGCGGATTTCGTCGCCTCGGACGCCGGCGGTTGTTGCGAGATCAAGGGCGCGGTTGCCGATGACCCGGCGATCCTGGGGCGCGGCGTGGGCGCCGGTGTGCGCAAGGGCGATAGCGACCTTCTGGCGGCCTTGAACAAGGGCATCGCCGCGATCCTGGCCGATGGCACGCACGAGAAGATCACCGCCAAGTACTTCACCACCAGCATCTACTAAGACGCCCGCGTGGAGACGATCCTGACCACGCTTGGCCTGGCTGAGAGCGCGCAACTGCTGTCGCTCTCGCCGCCGGGCTGGGGGGCCAACCTGCTGCGCGGGTTGGCCAATTCCCTGCAGATCGCGTTCGGGGCCTTCGGATTGGGGCTGCTGATCGGGCTTCTGGGCGCCTATGGCAAGCTGCACGGCGGCAAGGTCACCCGCGATCTTCTGGCCATCTACACCACCGTCATCCGGGCCGTGCCCGAACTGGTGCTGATCCTGATCCTCTATTACGTGGGCACCGACCTGATCAACAAGCTCGCCGCCATGATGGGCTACGGCCGGGTCGAGATCAGCGGCATCGTCGCCGGTATCTGGGTCCTGGGCATCGTCCAGGGCGCCTATTCCACCGAGGTCCTGCGGGGCGCCATCCAGGCGGTCCCCCCCGGCCAGATCGAAGCGGCCCGCGCCTTCGGGATGCCGTCGCTGATGGTGATGCGGCGGGTGACCATTCCCGCCATGATGAGTTTCGCAGTCCCCGGTCTGGCCAATCTCTGGCTGATCGCCACCAAGGACACCGCGCTGCTGGCCGTTGTCGGGTTCAGCGAGTTGACGCTTGAAACCAAGCAGGCGGCCTCCAGCACCCGTGCCTATTTCACCTTTTTCCTCGCGGCGGGGGCGCTCTATCTCATGGTCACGCTCTGCTCGGGGGTGATTTTCCGCCGGGTCGAGAAATGGGCCCGTCGCGGTCAACCCTCGCTGAAGGGGGGGCGCTGATGATCCGTCTGCGCGCCCTGATGCAGCCCCATCGCATCGTCATGATGCTGGTCTTCGCGGCTTTCCTGATCTGGTGCGGCTTCACCATGCGTTGGGACTGGCTGCCGAAATACCTGCCGTTGGCGATCGAGGGGCTGTGGACCACGATCTGGATCCTGGTGGTCACGACGCTCCTCGGCTTCCTGCTGGCGATCCCCTTGGGCTTGGCCCAGGCTGTCGGCCCGTGGTACCTGGCCCTGCCGGCCCGCGTGTTCTGCACGGTGATCCGCGGCACGCCGCTGCTGTTGCAGATCTGGCTGCTGTACTACGGGCTCGGATCGCTGTTTCCGCAGTTCCCCTGGATCCGCTCGTCCGAGCTCTGGCCCTATCTGCGCCAGGCCTGGCCCTATGCGGTTCTGGCCCTGACCCTCTCTTACGCCGGGTACGAGGGCGAGGTGATGCGCGGGGCGTTCTCCAGCGTCGCCAGGGGGCAGCTGGAGGCGGCCAAGTCCTTCGGCATGCCGCGCCTGACCATGTTCCGCCGGATCTGGTTGCCACAGGCGGTGCGCAACGTGCTGCCGACCCTGGGCGGCGAGACCATCCTGCAATTGAAGGCCACCCCGCTGATCGCCACCATCACGGTCATGGATATCTACGCCGTCTCGTCGCGGGTCCGCTCCGACACTTTCATCGTCTACGAGCCGCTGCTGTTGCTGGCGCTGGTCTACATGGTGATCGCCGGGATCATCGGGTTCGCGTTCAACCACGTGGAACGCCAGGTTCCGGGCCGGCGCTGACCCGGCCCGCCTGTGCGGCCCGCCGGCGATCGGCCAGGCCCCTCGATCCCGCGTGACGGGCGATCGTTTCCATCATTCCCATAGAGGGCGGCCGTCCCATCCCTTTAAGTGCGGCCAGATCAACCGATTCATGGGGCGATTCACCGGGGGCCGGGCGGTTC
>NZ_BAABWV010000022.1:0-64080 GCF_040365005.1 Aquicoccus sp. SU-CL01552
GGGCAGGTCACACGAAAAAGCGGGTTCGAAGTTTCTCGCTCTAGGTGCACCATTACCTTCTCTTGAAGGCCTGTTTTCCAAGGATACTAGGCACCTAGCGCCCCTCCCGAGACAAACTCGGGACACTTCGAGGGCACGGCTATGGTGATGATGAAGCTCAAGCACGTCAATGAACTCTCCGACGGTCGTAAGCGGTTCCGTCGGCGCCCCCCTAAGGCCGTGGTCGAGGTGTTGGGCGCGCCAAGCAGAGCCTCGGTGAGAAGATTGCCAAGGACATCCACCGCGCGACGCGCAAGCAGTGTTCGGCGGAAGAGACGATCAGGATCGTGTATTTTGACGGCTTGAAGGGCGGGGACAACGAGACCTTGTCCTTGTGTTTGGGAAAGAGGCCAACTTCAAACCGCGGACTTTTCAGGGGAGTTTGTCATTCAGCACCCGGTTCGGGCGTCCACGTCCGTCGTTCCCTTCTAAATTGACAATTGTTGACAATCGACTTAACCGTCGATGGATGCAACCGTTGCGAAGGGGAGATTTCATGACGGACGGTCTAGGCGTGGCGGTTGATTCATCGGAGAAATGGCGTGCAGGTTGAGACGGGCGATGCGATGGAGTTCGGGGCGCTTGCCACCTGCTTCACCCCCATGAGCGACGAGGTGGCTGCCGATCTGGCATTGCGCCACTATGGGCTGTCGGGCGGCATCAGGCGCTTTGCGACCGAAAAGGACGATACGTTCCGGATCACTACGGCGGACGGCGCAGCCTATGTGCTGAAGATCGGAAATGCCGATGAAGACCGCACCGAACTGGATATGCAGGTTGCGCTGATCGGGCATCTGGCAGACAGCGCGGACCTTCCGGTTCCATGCGTGTTTCCGGATCTGTCGGGCGATTTGATCAGTGAGATGATCGACCCGGAGGGCCAGACGCGTCTTGCGCGCTTGATTACCTATCTGCCCGGCACGGTGCTGGATACCACCGACAGCAGCGCGGCTGAGCGGGAGCGGATCGGAGAGGTCCTGGCGCGGCTGCGTTTGGCAATGGCCGATTTTTCGCATCCCGGCGCACATCGGGTCGTTGCCTGGGATGTGCGCCACCTGGCCGGCCTGACGGAACTGATGGAATATGTCGCCGACCCCCTCCAACGCGCAGCGCTGCAAGCGGGGCTGGATCGGTTCCTGCCCCTGATGCCGCGGGTCGACGCGTTGCGCCGCCAAGTTCTGCACAATGATTTCAGCCGTTCCAATCTGATCGTCGATCATGCCCGGCCCGATTTCGTGACCGGCATCATCGACTTCGGTGATGCGGTGCATACGGCGGTTGCAGTGGATGTGTCGACGGCATTGCTCAACCAGTTGCCGCGTGATGCAGCCGCGCGGGGGCGCGATGGAGACCTCTTTTCCGAGGGGCGCGATCTGCTGCGCGGCTATTTGACCTTTGCCGATCTGACGGAGGAGGAGCTGCGTCTGATCCCGCACATGGTCATGGGGCGCGTGATCGCGCGGGCGCTGCTGTCGATCTGGCGTGCGGCGCTGTTGCCCGAGAATGCGACCTATATCCTGCGCAACACGGATCAGGGCTGGGCACAGCTTGACTGGTTCCTGGCGCGCAGTCCCGAGCAGGTTTCCGATCTGCTTTTCTGACATCCTATCCTAGGAGTATCCCTTATGACCCAGCAACGCGGAAAGATGGTCAATGCCTTCGATCCGGCAAGCCTTGCCGCCCTCGCGCCGGAAGAACAGGCCGCTATCGAACGCCGTATCCGATTGCTTGGCCCGGCATATCGGTTGTTTTATCAGACCCCGGTTCAGGTCAGCGAGGGCCGGGGGACGCGGCTTTTTGATCGGCAGGGGCAGGAATATCTGGATGCCTACAACAACGTGGTGTCGGTCGGCCATGCCCATCCCCGCGTGGTCGAGGCCGTGCACAGGCAGATGTCCACGCTGTGCACCCATACCCGCTACATTCAGGACGGCATTCTTGATTTCGCCGAACAGATCCTTCCGACCTTCGGCGGCACGATCGGTGAGAGCGGGCACATCATGTTTACGTGTACAGGATCGGAGGCCAACGATCTGGCGACCCGGATCGCGATGCACAAGACGGGCAGGCAGGGCATCATCGTGACGCGTGAGGCCTATCATGGGAATTCCTATCTGACGGCTGGTTATTCGCCGTCTCTGGGGACATCTTCGCCGCTGGGGACTTGGGTGCGTCGGGTGAATGCGCCCGACAGCTATCGCCACGATCCGGCCGAACTGGGCCGGCGCATGGCGGCCGAGGTCACCGCGACGGCGGCCGAACTGGCCCGACAGGGCGACGGCTTGGCCGCGTTCATCGCGGATTCGCTGTTCTCGTCGGATGGGGTTTATGGCAACCCCGAGGTTCTGGGGCCGGTGGCCGAGGCCGTGCGCGCTGCGGGTGGCCTGTTCATCGCCGACGAGGTGCAGAGCGGCTTCGGGCGGTCCGGCGACAAGATGTGGGGCTTTCAGCGCCATGGCCTGGATCCCGATATCGTCACCATGGGCAAGCCGATGGGCAATGGATACCCGGTGGCTGCCGTGGCTTTGAAGCATGATGTCGTTGCGGAATTCGGTCGTGATACACGCTATTTCAACACATTTGGCGGCAATGGCGTGGCGATAGCGGCGGCCCATGCCACCTTTGACGTTCTGCGTGACGAGGGGCTGCAGGAAAATTCACGTCTGCGTGGCGAACAGATTCGCAGTGCTATTCGACAAATGGCTCCACGCTTTGACAAAATCGGCGATGTGCGCGGTGCCGGGCTCTATATCGGGGTCGAAATGGTCTCGGATCGGGAGGCAAAGATTCCTGACGCCGTTGAGGCCACGCGGGTCGTCAATGCGCTTCGGGAACGCCGTGTGCTGATCTCGGCCACCGGGCCGGATGCCAATGTGCTCAAGATCCGCCCGCCGCTGGTCTTCTCCGAAGCGGATGTGGACTGGCTTCTTCACGATTTGGAGGCCGTCCTTGCCTCGGAGTGAGATCGTTTCTGCCGAGTCTCTAAAGCCCGATTTCAAAACCGCCAGCTTGTCTGGCGGTTTTTTTGCACGATTTTGCGGCACGGCAGCTTCATCTTGCCTCCGATGACACTTTTTTTTCGGAGGAGGGGTCGTTCGTTCAAGCCGGTTTGAAACGGTCTTGTGTCGCTAGATGTTTTTTCAAGACACTGAAAAGTATTGATAAAATAAAGGGAGCGCTGACGGTTCTTCTCTGAGCGTTTCCATCCAAGGCTCTCAACCAACGCTGTTGCAGGACGAAAGGATCGCTGGCTAGCTTGCATGGACGATTGTTGACAATCGGCAAGACCGCAAACAGCCAGCATCCGGAGAATTACTATGTTCATGAGCCCCCTTGGTTCCCGCTTCACGAAAGCGGTACTGCTCTCGCTCGCGATTGGTGCGACGACCAGCACCACCGCATTTGCCGAAACCACTGTCACCGCCGTGATGCACGCCCCCCTGCGCGCACTCGATCCGGCGATCTCCACGGCCTACATCCTGCGCAACTATGCCTACATGGTTTATGACACGCTTCTGGCACGTGATGCCGATGGCAACATCAAGCCCCAAATGGCGGATTGGACGGTCTCGGACGACGGGATGACCTATACATTCACTCTGCGTGATGGCCTGATGTGGCACGATGGCACCCCGGTCACCGCCGAGGATTGCATCGCCAGCATCGCGCGTTGGGATCAGGTCGACAAGACCGGCCAGGTCATGGCGTCGCTGATGACCGAAATGTCCGTGGTGGACGACAAGACCTTTACCATGACCTTTTCGGAGCCGACCGCCGTGGTGCTGACCGCGCTCAGCAAGCCGTCCGGGATCGCACCGTTCATGATGCCGAAAGCCGTGGCGTCAACCCCGGTCAGCGAACCGATCACGTCCACCATCGGATCGGGTCCGTTCAAGTTCGTGGCGGATGCCTATCAGCCTGGCGTCAGCGCCACCTTCGAGAAGTTCGACGGCTATGTTCCGCGCGATGAACCCTCGAGCGGCTTGGCCGGGGCCAAGGAGGTTCTGGTCGACGAGGTCGTCTGGACCTCGATGCCGGATCCCATGACCGCCGCAAACGCGTTGATGGCTGGAGAGATCGACTTCATCGAACAGCTGCCCCATGACTTGCTGCCGCTGGTCGAGGGTAACTCTGACTTCCAGCTGAAGATCTTTGCCAAACAGGGCAGCCAGAACCTGGCTCGGATGAACCACACCCTGCCGCCGTTCGATAATCCAGAGATGCGTAGGGCCGTGATGCTGGCGCTGGGTCAGCAGTCGATGCTGGATGCTCAGGTTGGGGCGGGTTCGGAATACGGCAATACCTGCCCGGCAGTCCTTGGCTGCGGGAGCGCCTATGCCAGCGACTACCTGGCCGATGAAATCGTCCAGCCGCATCCCGAGGCCGCGAAGAAGATCCTCGAAGAGCAAGGTTATGACGGCACTCCGATCCTGCTGATGCACGCGACAGACCTTGCCAACCTGACGCCGCAGGGCCCGGTCATTGCCCAGCAACTGCGCGATGCGGGCTTCGCTGTCGACATGGTATCCATGGATTGGGCCAGCGTCGTCGCGCGTCGCGGGTCGAAGGCGACGATCGCCGATGGTGGGTGGAACATGTTCTCCACCACCAACGTGCTGCCCGACGTGGATGATCCAATCGGTTTCATCGGTGTGGCCGCAGGGGGCGATTCCGCATGGTTCGGCTGGCCGGACGTGCCGGAAATCGAACAGGCCCGCGCCGATTTTGCAAGCGTGGCGGACCCGGAAGAAGCCAAGGCGATCGCGCTCAAGATCGACAAGCTGGTCAAGGATAACGGTGTGATGGTCCCGATGGGCGAGTTCTCTTCGGTCACCGTCGCGTCCAGCGCGATCACGTTGGGTGTCGATGCAGAAGCTCCGGTCTTCTGGAACCTGTCAAAGTCAGAGTGATCGACTAATGGGGGTCTTCATTCTCAAGCGGTTTCTCTCGGCGGTGCCGGTGTTGTTCATGGTGGCGATCATCGTCTTCCTTGTGCTGCGCCTGTCACCGGGGGATCCCGCGGTCATGATCGCGGGGCCCAATGCGACCCCCGATCAACTCGCAGCGCTCCGCGATGCAATGGGCCTGAACGAGCCCCTTCTGACCCAGCTGTTTGTCTGGCTGGGTCAGATCCTCAGCGGCGATTTCGGCGTTTCGCTGGTTTCGGGCCAGCCGGTGACTCACCTGATCATGGACCGCTTTGGTCCGACCCTGTCGTTGAGCATCGTTACCTTGATCATCGCGGTCGTTGTGGCGATTCCGCTGGGCGTGATCGCCGCCTGGCAACAGGGCAAGTGGCTGGATCGCCTCGTGATGGCGGGCTCGGTTCTGGGGTTCTCGGTTCCGGTCTTCATCATCGGCTACACGATGATCCTGATCTTCGCGCGTATTTTGGGGTGGTTCCCGGTACAGGGGTACAAGCCGCTGTCGGACGGGTTCGGTGAATTCGCGGTCCGGCTGGTGCTGCCTGCCGTGTCGCTCAGCTTTCCCTATATCGCGCTGATCGCACGCATCGTGCGCACCAATGTGATCGAGGTGATGAACGAGGATTACATCCGCACCGCTCGGGCCAAGGGCCTGACCGAAGGCGGCGTTCTGATGGGCCATGCATTGGGGAATGCGGCGGTGCCGATCATCACCATCATCGGTGTTAGCATCGCGATGCTGATCGGCGGTGTGGTGGTGACGGAATCGGTGTTCAACATTCCCGGTCTCGGGCGGCTGGTGCTGGAAGCGGTATTGGCGCGGGACTACACGGTGATCCAGTCGGTGATCCTGTTGTTCTCGACAATCTACGTTTTCATCAACCTGGTGGTCGACCTGCTCTACAGCCTGTTCGATCCGCGCATCCGCTACTAGCGGTGCCTCGGTCGCGCGGGTTGTCGACCTGCGCGACCGCACTTCGCGAACGGAGACTGGCCGGGTGCGTCCCGGCGCAAACACAATGAACGAGATAGGCAGGGTGACAAAAGACATGACTACAAAGACCTTGACCGAGCCTTCTACCACCGCGCAGGATCTGCCCGAAATGACAACCGTGCCCGAGACCGGTACGGTAGCCACGCTGCGGGCAGTATTCTCTACCTGGGCTGCACGCATTTCCCTGATCGTCGTGGTGGTTATCGTAGCGATGGCGCTACTGGCGCCTTGGCTGGGCACGCAGGATCCGGTGCAGATTGCTCCGGGAGAGCGTTTGCAAGGCAGTTCGCTTGCGCATTTCTTGGGAACCGACAGCTACGGGCGGGATGTATACTCCCGTATTGCCTATGGCGCGCGCATTTCGCTGGCCGTGGGGGCAGGGGCGGTTGTCATTTCTGTTCTGCTCGGCATCTTCTTCGGAGTGCTCACGGGCTATTTCCGTTGGGCGGACCTGATTGTCATGCGTTTCATGGACGGGTTGATGGCGATCCCCGGTATCCTGCTGGCGATCGCGCTGGTGGCGATTTCGGGTGCGACGCTGACCACCGTGCTGATCGCGATCGCCGTGCCGGAAATCCCCCGCGTTGCCCGCATGGTGCGGGCCGTCATTCTGGGGGTGCGCACCGAACCCTATGTGGAGGCTGCCACCTGTCTCGGCACCAGCATGTGGGCGATGGTCTGGCGCCACCTGTTGCCCAACACGTTGGCGCCGTTGTTGGTGCAGGGGACCTATATCTTCGCGTCCGCCATCATGACGGAATCGATCCTGAGCTTCCTTGGCGCCGGCATCCCGCCCGAAACGCCTTCATGGGGCAACATGATGGCCGAAGGGCGGGTCTATTTCCTGCTTAAACCTGAACTGATCCTCTACCCGGGCGTGATGGTGTCGCTGACCGTTCTTAGCGTGAACATGCTCGGCGACGTGCTTCGGGACCAACTGGATCCGCGCATGGCGAAACGGCTTTGAACATGACCAATTCAACAGATTCCGAAGGAAACTCAGACATGACTGATATCGCTTCCGCTCCCAAGGTCGTGCTCTCGGTTGAGGATCTGCGCGTCGATCTGGTGCCCGCTGGCGAAAAGTCGATTGTGCGCGACGTGAATTTCCACGTGATGGAGGGAGAAACCGTTTGCATTGTGGGGGAATCCGGTTCGGGAAAATCGGTGACCTCGATGGCGGTGATGGGCCTGTTGCCAAAGGGTAGCTTGGCCGTCACCGGCGGGCGCATTCTGCTGGATGGCGAGGATATCACCCGCGCCAGCGCCGCCCGAATGCGTGAATTGCGCGCCGCAGGTGTGGCGATGGTATTCCAGGAGCCGATGACTGCGCTCAATCCCGTGCAACGGGTGGGTGAGCAGATTGACGAGGTTCTGCGCCTGCACAGAAAGATGTCGTCAGCAGAACGCAAGAAGAGCGTCCTCGACATGCTCGAACGGGTGCATTTACCGGATGTTCAGCGGATCTATCGCTCTTATCCGCACCAGCTGTCTGGCGGCCAGCGCCAGCGTATCGTGATCGCCATGGCTCTGATCCTGCGCCCACGTCTGTTGCTGGCCGATGAACCCACCACCGCGCTCGACGTGACCACGCAAAAGCAGATCCTGCGTTTGATCCGTGAGCTGCAGCAAGAGGAACGCACAGCGGTCGTCTTCGTCACCCACGATTTCGGCGTGGTGTCGGAAATAGCGGATCGCATCGTGGTTATGAACCGGGGCGACTTGGTCGAAACCGGCAGTTGCGACAAGATTTTGTCCGATCCGGCCGACGATTACACGCGGATGCTGGTCTCTTCCGTGCCCAGTTTGATCCCGCGCTGCGGCCCGGTCGAGAAAACGCCGAAGGTGCTGGATGTCGTGGGACTTTCGAAGACCTACGGCAAGAAGGGGTTTGGCAAGGGGGGCAATCTGGTCCACGCGGCGAATGAGGTGAACTTCACCGTCCGCAAGGGTGAAATCACGGGTATCATCGGGGAATCCGGGTCCGGAAAATCCACCGTGGCGCGCTGCGTGATCCGTCTGGCCGATCCGTCGGCAGGCGCTGTTCTGGTCAATGGGAGTGACATCGCGAGCACCAAGAACCTGAAAGCCGTGCGCAAGACGGTACAGTACATTTTCCAGGATCCCTATCGCTCACTCAATCCGCGTCGCACCATTGCGCAGTCACTGATGGAGGGGTTGGTCAACTATGGCATGGCCGACACCGAGGCCTATGCGAAGGCTGCCGAAACCCTGGAACTGGTCGGGCTTCCCGCAAGTGTGATGGGCCGCTACCCGCACCAGTTTTCCGGAGGTCAGCGACAGCGGATCGCGATTGCACGCGCCTTGGTGATGCAGCCGGATTTGCTGATTGCTGATGAGGCCGTCTCGGCACTCGACGTGTCGGTCCAGGCCCAGGTGCTGGAACTGTTCGAGACAATCCGCAAACGCACCGGCATCGCCGTTCTCTTTATCACCCACGATCTGCGCGTGGCGGCGCAGATCTGCAACTCGATCGTGGTGATGCAACGCGGTCAGGTCGTGGAGGCGGGAACGGCCGCCGATGTCCTCTCCGCCCCGCAGCACCCCTATACCCAAGCCTTGATCGCGGCAGCCCCCGCGCCAGGCTGGGATTTTCAGAATTTCCGACCCTCCAGGGCCGTCTGATCAATAAAGGAAAGATCATGCGTATCGTCTTTGCAGGTTTCCAGCACGAGACAAACACCTTTGCCCCCGACAAGGCTGATGATGCGGCCTTCGCCCATGGCGGCGGTTTCCCCGGCCTGTGCAGGGGCACCGACGTGTTCGACGCGCTGGTGCCCACGGCCAATGTGCCGGCTGCAGGCTTTGTCAAAGCCGCGCGCACGGCCGGGCATGAAATCGTGCCGGTCCTGTGGTGCGCGGCCTGTCCCTCGGGCCCCGTGGCACAAGAGACGTATGAAAGGATCACGACCGAGATCATTGACGGCATCATGGCGGCGTTGCCCGCCGACGCGATCTACCTGGATCTGCACGGCGCGATGGTCGCGGAACATGTCGATGATGGGGAAGGCGCGTTGCTGAGCCGTCTGCGGGCGAAAGTGGGTGACCTTCCGATCGTGGTGAGTCTCGACCTGCATGCCAATGTCACCGCGCGAATGCTTGAGGCGGCGGATGCGCTGGTCGCCTTCCGCACCTATCCGCACGTCGACATGGCCGCGACGGGGGCCCGTGCGCTTGCCGTGCTCGAGTCCCGCCTGGCCGTTGGAAAACCCTTCGCGATGGCAGCGCGGCGCCTGCCGTTCCTGTTGCCGATCTGCTGGCAATCGACCGATGATCAGCCGGCCAAGGGGCTCTATGAACGCCTGGAATCGATCGAGGCGGAAACCGGCGTGCCGGCGCTGAACTTCACCATGGGCTTTGCCGCTGCTGACTTTGCCGAATGCAGCCCGGTCGTCTGGGCCTATGGGGCGACAGAGCGTGAGGCAATCGCAGCTGCTGAAACGATGGAGGCCGAAGTCCTGGCCGCCGAGGCCGCCTTCGAAGGGCCGCTTTTCGATGCCGAAGGAGCCGTCGCCGAGGCCTTGGCGCTGAACGCGCAGGGCATGGCGCCCATCGTCATCGCCGATGCGCAGGACAATCCCGGCGCGGGCGGAAACTCCGACACGACGGGCCTTCTGCGGGCGTTGATCGCGGCGGATGTGCCCGATGCCGCCATCGGCTTGATCGTTGACCCTGCGGCGGTTGCAGCCGCCCATGCGGCAGGCGAGGGCGCGACCGTCCATGTTGCGCTGGGCGGGCGCACCCAACCCGGCGACGCGCCGGTGGAACTGGAGGCTGTGGTGGAGCGTCTGTCGGATGGAAATCTGCGCACGAAAGGGCCTTATTACGGCGAAAACTCCATGGATCTCGGCCCCAGCGCCTGCCTGCGCGTGGGCGGTGTGCGGATCGTCATCGCCTCGCACAAGGCGCAGCTCGCCGATCAGGAGATGTTCCGGTATGTCGGGATCGAACCGACCCGGACAAAGATTCTGGTGGTGAAGAGCGCGATCCATTTCCGTGCCGATTTCCGGCCAATCGCCGCGAAGATACTGACCGCCGTCGCGCCCGGGCCGATGGCGATGCTCGCCACCGATTGGACCTGGACGAACCTGCCCGATGCGATGCGGATGCGCCCCTGCGGCCCGACCTTTGCCGAGGTGTCGGGCAAGGCGTCCGAACCAATCTGCTGATCATCATCATCCGAGGAAACGATCATGTCCAATCTCTGGCGCCATTCCGCCACGACCATCGCCAATCTTGTCCGCCTGAAACAGGTGTCCGCCACCGAGGTGGCAAAAGACGCGCTGGCGCGCCTGGATGCAGTAAACCCGTCGATCAACGCGGTGGTCGATTTCCGCCCCGACGAGGTGATCGCCCAGGCCGAGGCAACCGATGCCGCCATCGCTGCGGGCAAGCCGATGGGCCCGCTGGCCGGGGTGCCGGTGACGATCAAGATCAATATCGATCAGGCCGGTTTCGCCACCAGCAACGGGCTGAAGTCCAAGGCGAACCTGATCGCTTCGGAAAACAATCCGGTGGTGGACGGGTTCCTGCGGGCGGGCGCCACGTTGCTGGGTCGCACCAACACGCCGGCCTTTAGCTGCCGCTATTTCACCGACAACCAGCTGTTCGGACCGACGAAGAACCCGCGCGATCCGGCATTGGGGCCTGGGGGGTCGTCGGGCGGGGCGGCCGCGGCCACGGTTTCAGGGATCGGCTGCATCGGGCATGGCAACGACATCGGCGGATCGGTGCGCTATCCGGCCTATGCCTGCGGCATTCATGGCCTGCGCCCGGGTCTGGGACGCGTGCCCACCTGCAACGAGAGCGGCCCGGATCGCACCATCGGGTTCCAGATCATGTCGGTCCAGGGGCCGCTGGCGCGCACGGTCAACGACGTTCGCCTGGGGTTCCATGCGATGGCTGGCCGCGACATGCGTGATCCTTGGTGTTTCGAGGCCCCCGTGGCCGCAGGCTACAACCCGAAACTCGCGGCGATGTGCCTACGCCCCGAAGGGATCGAGATTGCGCCCGAGGTCGAGGCGGCGATGGTGGACAGTGCCGAACGTCTGCGCGACGCGGGGTGGACAGTGATCGAGCTGGACCAGATCCCGCCGCTCAAGGAGGCGAGCATGATCATGCATGTCCTGTGGGTGGCAGATGCCCCGGAGCAGAAGATCGCCGAAGCCGTCGCCGAGGGCGATCCGGGGGCCATGGCGGCGATGCGGGGGGCCGTGGCCAAGGTCGGCCCGGTCGATCTGGCGCGCTATTCCGACACGCTGACGCGGCGTGCAAATCTGGTGCGCGAATGGCTCGCCTTCCTCGAACGCTTTCCGGTTCTCTTGTTGCCGGTCAGTTCGAAACTGCCACTGGCGGCGGATGCTGATCTGACCGAGGGCTACGAATTCATCTATGACAACCAGCATTTCATGGCCGGCCTGCCCGCGATCGGGGTGCCGTCGATGACCGTGTCCACCGGCATGGCGGGCACGTCTCCCGTGGGGGTGCAGATCGTGGCCACCCGAATGCGCGAGGATCTATGTCTGGCGGCAGGGGAGGCGATCGAGGCGGGCGGGGTGCCCGCGATGCCGATCGACCCGATTCTTGCTTGAAACGAAAGTGCAAACCATGACCCTCACCGATATTCGCTCTCCCAACGTCTCGCGCGCGAGGGTGCTGGAAAAACCCGCCGTGAAGGGACGCGGGGGCATAGTTGCCGCCCAGAACCGCCACGCCGCGCATGTCGGCGCGGAGGTGCTGCGTGCGGGCGGCAACGCGGTGGATGCCGCTGTGGCGACCTCCTTCGCGCTGGGGGTTCTGGAACCCTGGATGAACGGGATTGGCGGGGTTGGTGCGATGCTGGTTCGTCCGCATGACGGGCCGGTGTCGTCGATTGACGCAGGCGCACGATCGCCTGCTGGCCTGAACCCTGCTGATTTTCCGTTGGTCGAGGGTAAGGATGGCGATCTGTTCGGCTGGCCGAACGTGCTGGAAGACCGCAATGTGGTGGGCGCGCGATCCATCTGCATTCCCGGCCTGGTTCGCGGTCTGGGCGCGGCCCATGCCCGCTTCGGGCGGATGCCTTGGGCCGATCTTGTTGCACCTGCTGTAGACCTGGCTTCGGACGGGCTGGTGGTGGATCACCACGTGACACAGTGGGTCGCGCAGGAGATGGCGCGGTTGCAGCGCAACGAGGCCTGTGCGGCCTGGTTTCTGCCGGACGGCTATCCGCCTGTTTCGCCTGCTGCCGTGACCGGAGAGGTTGCCCGGCTTTGCTCCCCGAACCTGTCAGCGACACTGGCCCGGATTGCGCAGGAAGGACCTGATGCGCTTTATCTGTCAGATCTGGCACAGGATTTGACCCGCGACGTGCAGGATCTGGGCGGCTACCTGAGTGCCGAAGACATGGCCGGGTTCGAGGTTGTCGAGGCTCCGGCGCGCAGCGAACCCTATCGCGGATACGAGTTGCATTACGTGCCGGACCTCAATGGTGGGGTTAGCGTCGCGCTTGCCATGCGGTTGTGCAATCGCGATCACCGCCCCGCCGGCCCGATGGTCTCACCGGATGATATCATGGCCTATGCCTCGGCAATGGCCGCATCGTGGGAGCACCGCTTTGCGGAATTGGGCGATGGTGCCGAGCGCACGCTGCCAAGTTGCACGACGCATTTCAGCGTGGTCGATTCCGAGGGTATGACGGTCTCCCTGACCCAGACGCTGCTGTCGCTGTTCGGATCGGGTGTTGTGTCGCCTTCCACGGGGATCTTGCTCAACAACGGGGTGAACTGGTTCGATCCGCGCCCCGGAAAGATCAACGCTATCTCGCCGGCCCGCAAGGCGTTGGCGAATTATTCGCCCGTCATGCTGACTGGCGAGGATGATGTCGTCGCTTTTGGTGGGTCTGGCGGACGCAAGATCCTGCCCGCCGTGTTCCAGGCCCTGGCCCGGATCGCCGATTTCGATGTCGAACTGGATTGTGCCATCGCCGCCCCGCGCTTCGATCTGTCGGCGCCGCCCGTCCTGGTTGCGGATCCGCGTTTTGGCGCGGACCTGCTGAGCCGCCTGGCTGAATGCTATCCGGTCGTCTTGGCCGATCGGATCGACCATCCCAACCATTACACCACCTTGTGCGGCGTCCGTCGCAAGCAGGGGATGAATTATGGTGCGGCAGAGCCGTGGCACCCTTGGGCCGAAGCCGTTTCCGAAGGCGAGCGCCTGTTTCCCGAAGATTGATCAAGCGAGACAAAAATGACCAAAGTTTCCCTCCCCTCTGTTTCCTCCGCCGAGAGCGATGCGCTCTGGAGCCTGAGTGCAAGTCGTATCGCGGCACTCGTCTCGGGGGGCGAGATTTCGGCACTCGACGTCGCCCGCGCGGCAATGGATCGTCTGAGCGCGGTGAACCCGGCGCTGAACGCGGTGGTCGATTACCGCCCCGAAACGGTGATCGCGGCAGCACAGGCCGTGGACGATGGTCTTGCTGCAGGCCGTGACATGGGGCCTCTCGCGGGGGTGCCGATCACAACCAAGGTCAATGTCGATCAGGCTGGGTTTCCCACCACCAACGGGCTGAACGCACAGAAGGATCTGGTTGCCGAGACGAACAACCCGGTCGTGCAGAACCTTATCGATGCCGGCGCCGTACCGCTGGGGCGAACCAACACACCCGCCTTCAGCTATCGGTGGTTCACCTCGAACCTCCTTCACGGGCGCACGGTCAATCCGCGCGGCAAGGGGCTCACGCCGGGTGGATCGTCCGGCGGTGCCGGTGCGTCGGTGGCGGCCGGGATCGGGGCCATCGCACATGGCACCGATATTGCCGGTTCGGTGCGTTACCCGGCCTATGCCTGCGGCGTGCACGGTTTGCGTCCGACAATCGGGCGCGTGGCGGCCTGGAATGCCAGCGGCAAGGATCGCCCGATCGGGCCACAGATGATGGCGGTGTCCGGTCCGCTGGCGCGTCATGTCGGGGATCTTCGTCTGGCATTGCAGGCGATGATGCGCCCGGATGTTCGCGACGCCTTGCATGTGGCGATGCCGTTCAATGGCCCGGACGTGCCGAAACGTGCCGCATTGTGCATTCGCCCCGACGGGATGGACACCGCACCCGAAATCGAGGTCGCGCTGAGGGAGGCGGCCGCACGTTTGGTAGAGGCCGGCTGGGTCGTCGAGGAACTAGAGGATCTGCCGCCGATCAACGAGGCCGTGAAGGTGCAGATCGTTCTATGGATGGGCGACAATTACGATGGTCAGGTCGCTGCGGCACAAGCCGAAGGTGATCCGGGCGCAATCGCTGCGCTGGCCGGTCAACGCGAGTTCGTCGAGGCGCTTGGCCCGCAGGATCTGTCCGAAGCGTTCATCACCCGCTTGGGTATCGTGCGGGCCTGGATGCAATTCATTGCACGCTACCCGGTCGTTTTGTTGCCGCCCTGCGCCGAGTTGCCGTTCGAGGATGATCTGGATCTGAAAAGCCCCGAGGACTACGCTCGTGTCTGGCGCGCCCAGGCCCCGATGCTCGGCCTGCCCGTCACGGGCCTG
Source organism: Aquicoccus sp. SU-CL01552 (assembly GCF_040365005.1). Taxonomy (NCBI): domain Bacteria; kingdom Pseudomonadati; phylum Pseudomonadota; class Alphaproteobacteria; order Rhodobacterales; family Paracoccaceae; genus Aquicoccus; species Aquicoccus sp. SU-CL01552. The sequence continues at coordinate 14,494 of NZ_BAABWV010000022.1, forward strand.
CCGTCGCTGACGCTTAATACCGGGTTCACAGCGAATGGCACACCGGTGGGGGTGCAAATCGTGTCGGGCAAGTTCCGAGAGGATGTGTGCCTTGACGCAGCCGAGGCGATCGAGGCGCGAATGCCTCCGTGCCCCATCGCCATGCTGCCCTGAACGGAACTTGTGCCCGAGATCGGATGGCTCTACGGTCTTGCGCCGGCAAGCGGGGAGGAGACGCCCATGGCCTTTGAGAATCTTCCGTCTGTCACGCGGAAGTCCACCGAGATGATCGTGACCGACACATTGCGCGACTACCTCCTGTCAGGAGAGATCTCTCCTGGTGAGCGGCTGACGGAAATTTCGTTGGCCGATCGCCTGGGGGTGGCGCGATCAACTGTGCGCATGGCGCTGCATCGGCTCAATTCCGAAGGGATCGTCCGACAGATCCCCTACACCGGATGGGAGGTCGCATCACTCACGGGAAAGGACGTCTGGGAGCTCTGGACATTGCGCGGTGCGCTGGAAAGCCTGGCTGCGCGGTTGGCCGCAGCGCGCAAGGAGCCGGAAATCAGAGCCGATCTGACTGCCGCGCATGACCAATTGATCGCGGCCTGCCATGCCAACAACCTGCCCGCGATTATCGAGGCTGATTTCGAGCTTCATCGTCGGATCCTGGCCGCCAGCGGGCATCAACTGCTGGCCGCGCAATATCGTGTGGTAGAATTTCAGGTCCGGTTGTTCATCGCCACGTCGAACACCCATATTGCCACCGGTCCTGATGATATTATCGCGCAACATGAACCACTGATGAACGCGCTGCTGGATGGTGATGCCGAACGCGCCGCGCAGGAGGCTTGGCTGCATGATGAAAACGAAGGACGGCGGCTGATGGATTGGCTCGCGGGGCAGGCCGCAGCAACATAACCACAGTCGCATTTGCCGCCGACCTTGCCGATTGAGAACGGCGGAGAAAAAGCCCTCCATGTTCCTGTCCGTCGTCATTTCACATGGGACATCAAAGCGACTTGTTCTTCGGGGGCTCCGGCTTGGTCGTGTGATCGGATGTGCGGGTTGTGTTTCGGCCCTGCTTTGTTGATGACGCCGGGATGGGGCATTGCTTCAGGGCGCGGTACCGGACCGGAACGTGTTTTCCCAGGAGTCTAGGAGTTGCGTGCGGCGGTTGGCGTCGAGCGCGACAAGCAGCGCCGGCGACAGCGCGATGGGTCGGCGCGCGCTGGGTGGCAATCCGGTTTCGACAGGGTCCATCGCAGTGACCAGGCCAGCCTGGCCCAACAGCGCCTGCGCCTCGGCCGAGAGCAGGAAATCCAGCAGCGCGGCAGATGCGGTTGCCTGGGCGGCACCGGTCGGGATCATGTAGGCGCGCGACAGGGTCAGGGTGTAATCCTCGGGCAGAATCATGCCGACCTCAGGGCGCGCCGCGCTGGTGACGTAAGAGCCGAGCACGTTGTAGGCGACGACGAACCGGCCCTCGGCAACCCCCTCGATGATCTCGGCGGAGCAGCATGTCGCGATGGCATCGACCCGCGCGAAGCTTTCCAGGAGCGCGCCAAAGGTCGAAGCCTCGAGACTGTCGCTGAAGGCAAAGAGGAACCCCAGGCCGGAGGCGGCGATATCATAGGTGGCGATCCGCCGGCGAAACAGGTCCGGGTCGCTGCGCAGGGCATCCAGCAGGGCAAAACGGTCGCGCGGCACCGCCTTGCCGGTGAACGCGGCCTTGTTATAGGCGATCACCGCCGGCTCCATCGTCACCCCCCACAGTTCGTCGCGCCAACGGCGGGTCGTGGGCAGCGCCAGCGTGGCAGGGGAACGGTGCGGAACCGCGCAGGCCGCATTCACCAGCCAGACCATCTGTTGCACCGCCGAGGACAGGATCGCATCGGCCGGTTGCCCCTCGCCTCGGCAGTCCGCCCGGGCGCGGGCGAACAGGGCGTTGGATCCCCATTGCTCGTAGGTGATGGCCAGGTCCGGGTGCCGCGCGGCAAAGCGGTCGATGAGGGGGCCGATGATCGCGATATCGGTGGTCGACCGCACGAGGAGCCGGGTTGCCCCGGTTCCGAACCGGCCGGTGGCCTCCTGCGCCGAAAGCGGGCCGGAGGCAAGGGCGACAAGGGCGAGCAGCCAGGCGAAACACCTCATGACAGATCCTCCGCTGCGGGCAGGACCAGCGCGATCTGAAACCCCTGCGCGTCGCGGCTCAACGCCACCGTGCCGCCAAAGGCCGTCGCGACCGCTTTCACGATCGACAGCCCGATCCCGGCGTTGGTCTCGCCCGATCCGGCGGTCCGGTTGAACCTCTCGCCTAGTCGGGCGGTCACCGAAGGGTCGGGACCGGACCCGCTGTCGCGTACCCAAAGGATCGCGTCCTGCCCCCGCCGTTCGGCGCCGATGAAGACCGGCGATCTGCCGTGTTTCAAGGCGTTGCCAAGCAGGTTGCGCGCGGCCTCGCCAAGCGAAAAGGCGTCGGCGCGGACCAGGACCGGCTGGTCCCCGATTTCCAGCTTGAGCCGCATCCCGGGTGCCAGAACCGCGTGGTCGTCGCGCTCCAGGATGTCGAGCGCGACATCCCGCAGGTCCACCGGGACACGCGGTGCGCTGTCGCTCCGGTGCACGACAAGGGCGCGGCTCAGAAGCTGGTCCAGAAGCGTGCCCAACGACCTTGTCCGCACCAGCAGGCGGTCCAGGGCATGGGACCTGACATCGGCGTCGGGTTCGGTCGCGGCGCTCTCGGCCTGGATGCGGATCGCGGCCACCGGCGTGCGCAACTGGTGCGCCGTGTCCGAGATGAGGGTGCGCATCGCGTCGACCTGTCCCTCGAGGCGCGCCATGAAACGGTTCATGGCCCCCAGCATGACCTGGAATTCCCGCGGCAGGCGTTCTGTCGGAATCGCGGTGAGGTCATAGGGGTCGCGTCGGGCCAGATCCTCGGTGACCGCCTCCAGCGGGCGCAGCGCCCTGCGGACCACCACCCAGGCGATCAGCAGCAGCGTCGCCCCCGCGACCGCCATCGGCACCAGCGCGTCAAGGACAAGGTTGCGGGTCATCGCCGTCCGGGCCCGCGTGGTCTGTCCGACGATCACCTCGATCGTGCCGGAGAAATCGCGTTCGGCGAACCGGCGGTCGACCTTGACGAAACGGGCGGCCTCGCCGTTCAGCGCCGCGTCGAAAAAGCCGTCCCGGCGGTTGGAGCCAGGGGCGATCCGGGCTTGCGTGTCCAGCCCGGTGACAAAGGCGCCGTCCGGGCCGTGAACCGCGTAATAAACGCGATCGTCAGGCGCCTGCGCGAGGAGTTCGAACGCCGATACCGGCAGGTTTACCAGCGGTTTGCCGTCCTGGATCCGGATCGACTCGGCGATGTGGGTCGCCGCGCCCAGCAGGATCCGGTCATAGGCCTGCTGCGCCGCCTTGCGCCCGTTCCACCAGGTCGATCCGGCCACCAGGACGCCGCCCAGCAGCAGGATCGCCAGCACCGCGACCAGCACCCGGGTGGCAAGGGCGCGCGGTTCAGCCATCCCGGTCGCCACTCTGGCCGATCCGATAGCCGACGCCGCGCTGCGTGGTGATGGTCACGTCGCTGCTGGCCAGCTTCTTGCGCAGCCGGGCAATATACAACTCGATCGCATTGACCCCGACATCGGCATCGTCGAACCCGTAGAGCATATCGTAAAGCCGCGTCTTCGACAGGTATTGCCCCCGGTGGCGCATCAGCGCATCCAGCAGCGTGGCCTCACGACGCGTGAGGCTGAGCGGATGTGCCCCGAGCGCCGCGCTTCGGTCCTTCAGCACATAGGTCAACGACCCGAGGGTGATGGTTTCGTCCTTGCGGGCGGCATCGCGCCGCACCAGCGCCCGCAGCCGCGCCTCGAGTTCGCGCTGGTCAAACGGCTTGCCCAGGTAGTCGTCCGCGCCCTGGTCCAGCGCCTCGATCCGGTCATCGACCGAGGCCAGCGCGGTCAGCATCAGAACCGGCGTGCGGTCGCCGGCGGCGCGGATCCCCCGCAACAGCGACAGGCCCGAACCATCCGGCAGGTTGATGTCCAGGATGATCGCGTCATAGCTCTGCACCGCGCGGCAATCGTGCGCCGCCTCGATGGTCGCGGCAAGATCGCAGGTGAGGCCGGCGCGCCCGAGATGGGCGATCACCCCCTCGGCCAGATCCGCCGCGTCCTCGACCATCAGGATGCGCATGTGCCGTCCTTCCCACCGGTTTCGGAGTTTCTGACAGGTTCGTGACAGGAACATTGGTTACACATTCGGAACCCGCAGGAAAGGGGCCTCGGCCTCATGCCGCGCGGGGACCGATGTCGGCGCAGGGGAGCGCCGGACACACCCAAGGAGGAACACATGAAATTCGTCGCAACCCGCGGTGCGCTCGCCGCCGCCTTGCTGTCTCTGTCCACAATCGCGGCGACGGCACAGGAAAACCCCGAATGCATCGCCCCCGCCAACCCGGGCGGCGGCTGGGACTTCACCTGTCGCCAGGTCGGCAAGTCGATGCAGGACCTCGGCATCATCGAAAAGACCATGCAGGTCGTGAACCTCGCCGGGGGCGGCGGTGGCGTGGCCTTTGCCGAGGTGGTGAACAAGCGCGGCGACGACAACGACCTGATCGTCGCGGCGTCCTCGGCGACCGCGACCCGGCTGGCGCAGGGCGCCTATCCGGGCAACACCATGGACCAGGTGCGCTGGTTGGCCTCGATCGGGGCGGACTACGGCGTGATCGCCGTGGCGGCCACCTCCGAAATCGACAGCCTTCCCGCGCTGCTCGACCAGATCAAGACCGACCCGACCTCGGTCTCCGTCGCCGGCGGTTCGGCGGTGGGGGGCTGGGATCACCTCAAGGTGCTGATCGCCGCCAACGCCTATGGCATCGAGGACGTGCGCTCGGTCAAGTACATCGCCTTTGACGGTGGCGGCGAGGCCGTGACCCAGCTGCTGGCCGGGTCGGTGCAGGCCTTTACCGGTGACATCTCCGAGGCCAAGGGCTTCGTCGACAGCGGCGATATCAAGGTGATCGCGGTGCTGGCGCCAGAGCGGCTTGGCGGCGAATTCGCCGACATGCCCACCGCCCGGGAACAGGGTATCGACGCCATCGGCGCCAACTGGCGCGGATTTTACGCGCCGGGCGGCATGTCGGACGCAGCCTATGACGCCTGGGTCGCCAAGATCTCGGAACTCTACGCTTCGGACGCGTGGAAACAGGTGATGGCGGCCAACGGCCTTGCCCCGCTTGACCTCCAGGGAGCGGCCTTCCAGTCCTTCGTGTCCGACTCCGTGGCGCAGATCCAGTCGATCTCCCGCGACATCGGAATCATCAAGTAGGCGCGCCCGGCGCGCTGACCGGGTGGCGGCGCCTCCCTGCCGCCATCCGACGCGCGCCGCCTGTCCCCTTGGGCGGCGCGCGCCCCTTTCATGACACCCCTGACGTCCCGAACTGGAGATCCCAATGAGTGATCGCATCTTCGGGATCTTCGGCATTTTCCTCGCCATCGGCTTCGCGGTCTCGGCGTTGTATATCGAGGAGAGCTTTCTCTCCGATGCCGTCGGTCCCAAGGCCTTTCCCATCATCGTTGCCGTGGTTCTCGGCCTGTCCTCGGCCGTGATCGCCCTGCGCCCCGACGCCGGGCCGCAATGGCCGGCGCTCGGACGGCTGGTCGAGATCGGCGCCGTCGTCGTCGTCCTGATCCTCTATGCCGAGCTGCTGCCGGTGGCGGGATTCGTCCTGGCCACCGCCTTTGCCGCCACCTACCTGGCCTGGCGTCTCGGCTCCTCGGTGATCGAATCCGTCCTGACCGGCATCGGCACCTCGGTCGGCATCTATGTCATCTTTCACCTCGTGCTCGGGCTGTCCCTTGCGCGTGGGCCGTGGGGGTTCTGAGCCATGGACACGATTTCGAATCTCGCCGACGGTTTTGTCATCGCGCTGACCTGGCAGAACCTGCTGCTGGCGTTTCTGGGGTGTTTCCTCGGCACCATCATGGGCGCGTTGCCGGGGCTCGGCCCGTCCAATGGCGTCGCCATCCTGATCCCGCTGGCCTTTACCCTGGGCCTCGGCGCCACGCCGTCGCTGATCCTGCTGACCTCGGTTTATTACGGCGCGATGTACGGCGGGCGGATCAGCTCGATCCTGCTGAACATCCCCGGCGACGAACCGGCCATGATGACCTGTCTCGACGGGCACCCGATGGCCAAGAAGGGCCTCGCTGGCGAGGCGCTGTCGCTGTCGGGCGTCGCCTCCTTCGTCGGGGCCTTCATCGCCACCTGGGGGCTGATCCTGCTGGCGCCGCAACTGGTGAAGATCGCGCTTCTGTTCGGCCCGGCCGAGTACTTCGCGCTCTTCGCGCTGGCCTTCATGACGCTGGGCGGCGTGTCCTCGACCAACCAGGCAAAGTCGGCCTTTGCCGCCGCGCTGGGCCTCGGCCTCGCCATGATCGGCGTCGACACCCAGACCGGCGTTCCGCGTTTCACCTTCGGCGAAGTCCACCTTTACGACGGTCTCGACTTTCTCGTGGCGATCGTCGGGCTGTTTGCCCTGTCCGAGGTCTTCATCTTTCTGGAGAACCGTCACGGCGGCAACGCGGACGGCTCCAAGCTGAAGATCGGCAAGCTCTACCCGCCGCTGTCGATGATCCGGCAGACCGCGCCCACCATGCTGCGTACCTCTTTCCTGGGTTTCCTCGCCGGGGTGTTGCCGGGGGCAGGGGCGTCGCTGGGGTCGTTCATCTCCTACTCGATGGAAAAGAAGCTGGTCGACAAGGAGGGCACCTTTGGCACCGGTGACCCGCGTGGCGTGGCCGCACCCGAGGCGGGCAACAACGCCGCCGCCGGTGGCGCGCTGGTGCCGATGCTGGCGCTGGGCGTGCCGGGGTCGGGCACGACCGCCGTGCTGCTGGCGGTCCTGCTGAGCCTGAACATCACGCCCGGACCGCTGCTGTTCACCCAGAACCCGGACGTGGTCTGGGGCCTGATCGCGGCGCTCTTCATCGCCAACTTCATGCTGCTGGCGATGAACATTCCGATGGTGGGCCTGTTTACCCGGGTGCTGATGGTGCCCTCGCGCATCCTGATGCCGGTGGTGGCGATGGTCTCCTTCGTCGGGATCTATGGTATCTCGGGTTCGACCTTTGACCTGCTGGTGATGATCGGTTTCGGGGTGATGGGCTGGGTGCTGCGCAAGCTGGACGTTCCGCTGGTGCCGATCATCCTGGGGACGCTGCTGGGCAACTCCATGGAGAACAACCTGCGCCGCGCGGTGACCATCGACAACGGCAACTGGCTGACCCTTGTCGACAGCCCGTTGTCGATCACGCTTTGGGCGATCGCAATCATCGGTTTCGTGCTGCCGCTCATCGTCGGCGCTCGGGTCAAGGCCGGCATGCACGCGCGGCGCGACGAAGAGGGCGCGATCAGCGACTGACCAGGGATCGCCGCCCTTCCCTCGGATTCGCGGGGAGGGCGGTGTCCGCATTCGGGCGGTCGGCCGGGCGCTCCTGCTTTCCGGCACCGCCGCACCATCTCGCGCGCCGCGGATCGCGTCCACTTTGCATCACATTGGTCTCAATGTGATTTTTCGCATTGCAGGCCGGCCGTGCCTTGGGGCACAAGGCGCGGCATGAGGATGGGGCAGGGATACAAGGCAGGGGGCGGCGGCATTCTGACCGCCGGTCTGGCGATTCTGCTCGCGGTGCAGGTCGCGCTCGCCCATGTGCACAGCGGTGCGGCCCGGACGCCCGGGGGGCTGGAACTGGTCATCTGTTCCGGCGACCAGGTCCGCACGATCATCCTGAACCCGGTCGATGGCTCCGTCGATGAGCGGCCGACAAAGCCCGACCTGCCGGGCGAGGCGGAATGCCCGTTGTGCATCACCGGCGCCACGGTGCTGTTCGAACAGCCCGACCGCGCCTCCGTCCCGGCCGAGCTTCACCCGCTGCGCTATCCATTGGCCGCCCGCCTGCAGACCCGCTCCGCGCGGCCCCTGCTGACCCGCGCCATCCGCGCGCCCCCCTCGATCGTCTGACTCACGGACAGGGCGCCGAACCGGCGCCCGACCCGCGCAGGCGGCCGCATCCGCACGGCCCCCGTGTGCCTGTTCAACGATAATCGAAGGGATATGAAATGACCGTCACCCAACCGGTGCGCCTTGGCGCCACCGCTCTCTTGTTGTCCTCGCTCTCCAGCATCGCAATGGCCCAGGTCATCGGGACCGATGCCGGGGGCGAGGTGATCGAACTTGCCCCGATCACCGTCGACGCCGCGACCGAAACCGCCGGCGCCGCCTCGCATGAATTCGTGCCGCAGGGGATCAGCCTGGCACCGGCCACCGATGGCGGCGAGCTGCTGCAATCGGTTCCCGGCGTCAACGCCGGCCGGATGGGCGGCCACGGGCTCGAGGTGATCATCCGCGGCCAGCAACAGAACCAGCTCAATATCATCGACGCCGGCTCGTTCACCTATGGCGCCTGTCCGAACCGGATGGACCCGCCCGCTGCCACCGCCGCCTTTGCCCGCGCCGACCGGGTGGTGGTCGAGCGCGGCTATCACACCGTCACCAACGGTCCCGGCGGCTCGGGTGGTGCGGTGATCCTCGAACGCGAGGCCCCCGAACTGGACGCCGAGAAGCGCTGGGAAGGGGAATTCCACACCGGCGTCTCCACCAATTCCGACAGCGCCGAGGTCGGCGGCGCCATCACCCTCGACCTGGGAAAGGGGTTCTACCTCAAGGGATCGGCCGAACGCCGCTCGGCCGAGAACTATACCGACGGCGACGGCAACACGATCCGCAGCGCCTTTGACCAGCAAAGCACCGGCGTGACGCTCGGCTATGCCGGCAACGGCCTCGACCTCGCCTTCGACGTGGAACGCGACCTGGCCGAGGATGTGCTTTATGCCGGCTCCGGCATGGACAGCCCGAGTTCGGAAACCATGGTCTATCGCTTCCGCTACGGCGTCGACCTGGACATGGGGGCGCTGCGCCGGATCGAGGGCAACCTCTACCGGACCGAGGTCGATCACGTGATGGACAACTACTCGCTGCGGCCGGTGGGGGCGATGGCGATGCGCACGCCGACCACCTCGGACACCACCGGCGGCAAGATCGAGGCGCAGTTGGATTTCGGCTCCACCACCGCCAGGATCGGTGTCGATTATCAATCCAACACCCGCAACGCGATGGCCTATGGCGGCATGCCGGCGATGATCCCGATGATCGACGCGTCGAATCCGGCCACGGCGCGGTTCAACATCTGGCCGGATTTCGAGATCGCCCAGACCGGCCTCTATGTCGAAACCGAAACCAAGCTGACGTCTCAGGCGACGCTGCAACTGGGCCTGCGTTATGACCACGTCAAGGCAAGTGCCGGCAGCGCGGCTACGGTGCCCGGCGGCTCGACCATGGCGCCCAACGATTATTATACCGCGCAATACGGCACCACCTTCGACAGTGCCCGGACCGAGGACAATATCGGTGGGCTGGCGCGGCTGGAATACGCGCTCAGCGGCGAGACGACGCTGTTTGCCGGCCTGTCCCGCTCGGTCCGCACGGCGGATGCCACCGAACGCGCCATGGCCCGCAGCACCTGGGTCGGCAACCCCGACATCGCCCCCGAAAAACACTACCAACTCGATTTCGGGGTCGAGACGGTGCGCGACAACTGGAGCCTGAACGCCGCGCTCTATGCCGACCGGGTTGATGATTTCATCCTGCGCGATGCCTTCTCGGTGCCCGGCGTGACCACCTATCGCAACGTCAACGCGCTGCTGTCGGGCGTGGAGCTCTCCGGCAGCTGGGAGCGTGACGGATGGCAGGTCTCGGGCGATGCCACCTATACCTATGGGCAGAACATGTCCGACGACCGCCCGCTGGCGCAGATCCCGGCGCTGAACGGCCAGCTCTCGGTCTCCTACGGGCAACAGGCCTGGCGCGCCGGTGCCCGGGTGAACTGGGCGGTGACCCAGACCCGGATCGACCCGGCCCGCGATCCCGGCCAGACCCCGGGCTATGCCACGCTCGACCTGTTCGGCAGTTATCAGGTCAGCGACAACGCGGTGCTGCTGGCGGGGGTCGATAACCTCACCGACCGGACCTATGCCAACCACCTGAGCCGGGCCAACGTCTTCGACCCGACCCTGACCCAGGTCAACGAGCCGGGCCGCAGCCTCTATGTCAAGCTCGTGGCGCAGTTCTGAGGCGCCTTGCAGGGGGCGGCGCGCGCCGCTCCTGACCGGATGTGCCAAGGACCGCGCCCCGATCAGGGCGCGGTTTTCAACGGTGGGGCGTGTTGGGGGGCGATGTGTCGGATTGTACTGACGGCAGCTATGCGCAGAAAGCGGAGTTTGCAAAGTTGCTGGCGCAGCGCTTATTTTAGCGACGCGACCGGCCCATACCGGCCGCTCGCCGTCCTCTCCTTCGCCGCAGCGCTGCTTCACGAGACCGGCCATTCGTGCATCTTGCAGCATCCGAGCAGGGGTGAACGTCAGGAAGGTGGACAAGCCGGGCCCTTGCTGCGGCTGCACCTGTGTCTGCAATACGCCTCTTATGCTGAACAGCGGGCGGGTAAGGATGGTATTGAAACGCTCAGAAAAGCGCCAGGCCGCTGTTCAAGTATGTCGCGCCAGAAAACGTTCGACGTCCCTTCTCGATGGAACGGTGCCAGAGAAAATCTCAACGTAGTGCTGCACGCGCGCCAGCCTGTCTGAGCGCGCCTCTTCGATCTGCATCGAGATATAACCGATCTGGGTGTAGATCACTGTCAGGCTGCGCACATGGGCTTGGTCAGGTGAAAAGCCGTGGCGTCGAAACAGACCTGCGACGGCCTCGATGCGGATGCGATCTGCCTCGTTGACGCGGCGCTGCAGATCATCGTCCACACGGGCCCAGTTGCGGATCGCCAGATCAAGGCGCGCATCGAACAAGGACGGATCAAGCCAACAATCCATCAGATTGAACAACGCATGGCAGATGTTTGGCGCATCCATATTGCAGCGCGCCACAAGATTGCCGGTGTTTTGATTTTCCCACCGCGCGATCATCGCGCTGTGCAGTTCCTTTAGGTCCGCAAAGAACCAATAGAAACCGGTGCGTGCAAGGTTCAGCTTTTTGGCCAGGCCCATGACTTTGACCGCGTCGATACCATCGGACACCAGCACCTCATAGGCGGCATCAAGCCAGAGATCTTTTGAGCCACGTTGACGAGAGCGAGAGCCATGCATCCCATCAGGATAGAGAACTTGACAGGTGTGTCAATTACCTCGAAGAATATACGCGAACACGTCCAACTGTGAGATTTTTCGATGACCAAAGACCCGCTGCTTCAGCCGTATCACCTGAAACATCTGACGTTGAAAAATCGGATCATGACGACCAGCCATGAACCTGCCTACCCCGAAGACGGCATGCCCAAAGACCGCTATCGCGCCTATCACGCAGAGCGCGCAAAGGCGGGCGTTGCGCTGGCCATGACCGCAGGCTCTGCGGCGGTGTCCAAGGACAGCCCGCCAGTGTTCAACAACATCTTGGCCTATAAGGACGAAGTGGTGCCGTGGATCCGGAACCTCACCGATGCCTGCCACGAACATGGCTGCGCGGTGATGATCCAACTGACCCATCTGGGGCGTCGGACGACGTGGAACAAGGGCGACTGGTTGCCGTCTGTGTCGTCGTCCAAACATCGCGAACCAGCGCACCGGGCCTTTCCCAAACTGATCGAAGATTGGGATATCGAACGGATCATCACCGATTTCGCCGATGCCGCAGAGCGGATGCAGGCGGGCGGCATGGACGGGATTGAACTGCAGGTCTACGGCCACCTGCTGGATCAGTTCTGGTCGCCACTGACCAATGATCTGACAGGGCCATATGGTGCGGACACCCTGGAAAACCGGATGCGGTTTCCGCTGGATGTGCTGGCCGCGATCCGCAAACGGGTTGGGGACAAATTTATCGTCGGGTTCCGCTACACAGCGGATGAGGCGCAAAAGGGCGGTATCACCGCCGAAGACGGGCTCAAGATATCCAAGACGCTGGCAGACACCGGTCAGCTTGATTTTCTGAACGTCGTGCGCGGGCGCATCCACACCGATCCCGCCATGACCGATCTGATCCCGATCCAGGGCATGAAGAACGCACCGCATCTGGATTTCGCAGGGCAGGTCAAAAAGCTGACAGGGATGCCCACCTTCCATGCGGCCAAAATCCCGGATGTGGCCACAGCGCGCCATGCGGTCGAGGCCGGGCTTCTCGACATGGTCGGCATGACCCGCGCGCATATGGCCGACCCGCATGTGGTCAAAAAGATCATGGAAGGGCGCGAGGATGACATTCGCCCTTGTGTCGGTGCCACCTATTGTCTGGATCGCATCTATGAAGCCGGTGACGCGCTATGTATCCACAACGCCGCGACAGGGCGCGAATTGACCATGCCGCATACGATTGAGGCGGCGGATGTGAAACACAAAGTCGTGATCGTCGGCGCAGGTCCCGCAGGGCTTGAGGCTGCCCGCGTCGCCGCCGAACGCGGTCATGATGTTGTGGTGTTCGAGGCCCAGCCAGACCCCGGCGGCCAAGTGCGCCTGACCGCCCAAAGCCCGCGCCGGCGCGAGATGATCTCGATCATCGACTGGCGCATGGCGCAATGCGCGGCCCGCGACGTGGTGTTCCATTTCAACACCTGGGCCGAGGCGGCGGATGTCACAGCCTTAAACCCCGATGTCGTCATCATCGCCACCGGCGGCATGCCCAACACCGAATTGTTGGAGACCGGTCAGGACGCGCCCCATGTGGTGACGTCTTGGGACATCATCGCGGGGGATGTGAAGCCTGCGGACAATATCCTGATCTATGACGAAGCCGGGGATCACGCGGGGCTACAAGCCGCCGACATTGCCGCCGCTGCCGGATCAACCGTCGAAGTGATGACCCCGGATCGCACCTTTGCGCCGGGCGTCATGGCGATGAATTTGGTGCCTTACATGCGGTCGCTTCAGGACAAGGACGTGACCTTCACAGTGACACGTCGGTTGATTGACGTGGCGCGCAGCGACAACAAACTGACGGCAAGGATCGGCACTGACTATAGCGACCACTGCAAGGAACAGGACTACGATCAAGTCGTGGTCAACTATGGCACCTTGCCATTGGATGACCTGTATTTCGACCTGAAACCGCTGAGTTCAAACGGCGGGGCTGTGGACCATGATGCGTTGATCGCAGGGATGCCGCAGACCATCCAGCGCAACGCGGACGGGACGTTCCAACTCTTTCGTATCGGCGATGCCGTCTCTGCCCGCAACACGCACGCGGCCATTTATGATGCATTGCGATTGGTGAAAGACATCTGAGGATGCCAAGATCAACGGCAAACAAACCGGCCATTCAAGCATCGCGCAGCATCGGTCATAATCGGCTCCAAGCCGACTTGCGGCGACGCAGCAAGCATCTTGAGTGTCCCGATCGACATGACCGGCCCGTTTCAGCCGTTTGTGTCTGCCCAAAGCGCTGAGCCTCTGAAAGCAGCCGGGGCGCGGTAGATTACATATCACTAACGCGCAGCCTCACGTTTTGAACGGTGGGGCAGCCGAGGCAGATCGTGATCCGCTGTCTCTCAATCCTCTGCGACGGCGCTGCGGGGCAACGCATGCCGCACATGCCAGACGTCCTCGGGGCGGATGTCCACGACGCGCTCGGCCCACTCGAACTCCGCCGCGCGGAGCGGGGACCAATCGATCCCGGCCCTGCCCGTCAACAGGATGGCCTCGCCACTGGCGAAATCCGGAATGAACAGCCCGGCGCGGCCGCTGACTTCGATGTTGCCAAGCGTGTTGTAGTATCGGTTGCCGGCATAGTCCGGAAAGGACAGCGAGCCGTCCACATTCTGGCGCAGGACTCCGGGCATCCCCCCGCGGTGGGAAACGTCCGCCCCGTCCTTCGCATAAGTCGCGATGAAGAACGTGTCCGCGGAAGAGATGATCCGCCGCGCGACCGGATCACTGATTGCAACACGTGTGCCTTCAGCGGGCGGGAACGCCGCGGTAGGCAGGCGGATATCGCGCTTCCGAATGTATTGCGGGCAGTTTCCATAGCTTTGTTCGACCTCGATGGACAGAACATCCTCTGCCACGGCCGAGATGACGCCATTCATGCGGTTGCGCCGCCGGGTTTCGAAGTCGAGCCCGAGAACGGCCGCCTTGGCGCCCGGTCGCAGATCCAGGCCCAGTGGTCGGGCGAGCACCGCGCGGGTGCTCGCTGTCAGCCGGGTGGAGGTCGTCTGCGCCCCCACGGGCAGCAGGGAAGCCGTCGCCCACGGCCGACCCTGCATGTCCCTCAGGCCGAGAAACAGCACCGGCAGGCTTTCGAAGAATTGCTGGTGCTGCCCCGGCATCGTCGCCCGGATGGCGCGTGCGGCGCGTGCGCGCCATTTCTCGGGGACGCCGACGCGGTCCTGTACCGCGCGTTCGCCGGCGTGGAAAACGCAATCAGGCTGAATCATGGCAAGAGCCTTTCCGGTTCAGGTCCCTTCAGGGATCGGCGAGTTGACCATGCCCACGAAGCCAGGCAGCGCCTCGATCCGGGCCAGCCACGCGCGAATGGCCGGGTAGGCCGCAAGGCTGACGCCGCCCTCGGGGGCATGGGCGATGTAGCTGTAGCCGGCGATATCGGCGATGGTGACGCCAGAACCGGCAAGGAAATCGCGGCGGCGTAGCTGAGGCTCCATAACGCCGAACAACCTGTGCGCCTTGGCCTTGGCAACCTCATGATCCACCGGCGCACCAAAGACCGTCACCAGCCGCGCCGACGCCGGGCCGCTGGCGATTTCGCCCGCAGCGACCGACAGCCAGCGCTGCACTTCCGCGGCAGCATCAGGGGCCTCCGGCAGCCAGCCGCGGCCATCAGGGTATTTCCGCACCAGATAGACGAGGATGGCATTGGAATCGGACAGCGTGGTGCCGTTGTCATCAATCGCGGGAACCTGACCGAAAGGGCTGATCTCAAGATATGCAGGCGCCTTGTGGGCGCCGCATGCCATATCCAGATCGACGGGTTCGCAGGGTACGCCAAGCAGCGACATCATCAGCTCCACCCTGTGGCAGTGCCCCGACTTCGGATTGCGGTACAGTTTGACCGGTGCGGCGCCGGCGGGAAAATGCGGGTTCATCTAACAGTCCTCCAAGGATCAAAGGCCAAGATCGGAAAGGCCCGGATGATCGTCGGGCCGGCGGCCCAGGGGCCAGAGAAACTTGCGGTCTTCCTCGCGGATGGGGTGTTCATTGATGCTGGCATGCCGGGCTGCCATCAGCCCGTCTTCGGCGAATTCCCAGTTCTCATTGCCGTAGGCCCGGAACCATTGCCCGCTGTCGTCACGGTACTCGTAGGCATAGCGCACGGCGATGCGATTACCCGCGAAGGCCCAGAGCTCCTTGATCAGGCGATACTCCAGTTCGCGCCCCCATTTGCGGCTCAGGAAGGCCTCGATCTCGGCGCGCCCCTTCGGGAATTGGACCCGGTTGCGCCAGCGGCTGCCCGGCGTATACGCCAGCGCCACCTTGGCCGGGTCGCGGGAATTCCAGCCGTC
Organism: Aquicoccus sp. SU-CL01552; assembly: GCF_040365005.1. Classification (NCBI taxonomy): domain Bacteria; kingdom Pseudomonadati; phylum Pseudomonadota; class Alphaproteobacteria; order Rhodobacterales; family Paracoccaceae; genus Aquicoccus; species Aquicoccus sp. SU-CL01552. The sequence goes on from NZ_BAABWV010000022.1 coordinate 30,057, forward strand.
TTCGGCAAGGCGAACCTTTTGCCTGGCGGTGTCTTCGGTGAAGGGAGGAAGCGGGGGACGGCTCATCGGCGCATCCTTTCTGTCTTGGGTCCAGGCCTGAGAAGCAAGCGGCCGGGCACAGCCCGGCCGCTTCGAAACGATCAGGCCGCGAGTTCGCCAGCATCGACCGCCGGGAAGTCGATTTCCGTTTGGGCGAGCTCGTTCAGGTAGTTGGTCCAGATGTTCAGCGCGACATGCTGCACGATCTCGATGATCTGGCCGTCATCATAACCTGCATCACGGATGTCGCGCAGGTCTTCCGCCCCGACGCGTCCACGCGCGTCGACCAGTTTCACTGCGAACCGCACGGCGGTGTCCGCCTTGATGTCATACGAGTGGCCAGCACGATTGGCGGCGATTTCGGCTTCGTCGAGCTTGGCGAGGTTCTTGCCGAGGTAGGTATGGGCAGAGAGACAGTAGTTGCAGCCGTTCTTCTGCGCCACGGCCAGCGCGACGCGTTCGCGGGTGGCGGCCGGCAAACGACCTTTGCCGAGGGCACCGGACAGGCCGAGATATCCCTCCAACGCGGCCGGGCTGACGCTGGCAAGGCGGAACAGGTTCGGGACCGTGCCCAGCTGTTTTTCGACAGCTTGCAGCAGTGGCTGGGAAGCCGCCGGCGCGGTCGCGATGCTGTCAGGATAGGTGATACGAGACATGTGAAAGCTCCTCTGCTTGATGTGCAGTGGAGATGTAGAAGCTTCCATATGATGGCAGTAGATCATATTATCGAGATGCAGGCTTCCAAAAATTGGAAATCAGATGACCGACCGCCTTGAGACCATGTCCATCTTCGTGCGTGTCGTGGACGAAGGTAGCCTGACCTCCGGCGCACGTGCCCTGCGGATGCCGATCGCCACCGTCAGTCGCCGGATCAGCGAACTTGAGGGCAAGCTTGGTGCCGAGCTTTTGCTGCGCTCTCCCCGTGGGCTGACGCTCACGGACACGGGCAGAACCTACGTCGCGGCCTGCCGCAGAATCCTGGAAGACGTCTCGGAAGCAGAGCGCAATGCCTCTGGCGAATTCACCGCGCCGCGGGGAACCCTGACGATGACCGCGCCCATCGTCTTTGGCCGGCTGCATGTCCTGCCTGCAGTAAACGCGTTCCTGAGGACCTTTCAGGATGTCGACGTGCGGCTTGAACTGACTGACCGCCCGGTGAACCTGCATGAGGAACATCTCGATCTGGCAGTACGCATAGGGCCACTTGCGGACAGCATGTTCATTGCCCGCAAGGTGGGCGCGGTGCGCCGGATCGTCTGCGCCAGCCCCTCCTATCTCGAGAAACGGGAAACGCCAAAGCTGCCGGGGGACTTGGCAAATCTGGATGGCATCACCTTCCAGAGCCTCATGTCACCGCAGGACTGGCGTTTCGGATCTGGTCGGCAAGAGTTTACCGTTCCGGTACGTTCGCGCCTGATCGTGAATTCCGCTGAAGCCGCGATTGATGCAGCCATTGACGGGCTGGGCTTCACCCGCGTCCTGTCTTATCAGGCCGCGGCCGCAATCAGGGCGGGGCAACTCGTGCCCCTTCTGCAGGATTTCGAACCCGAACCCTGGCCAGTCCACCTTCTTTACGAGCCGCGCGCCTTGATCCCAAAGAAGCTCCGTGCTTTCCTCGATTTTGCCGCGCCGAGGATTGCAGCCGATATAGCCTGACCTTCCTCGCAGAGGCCGTCACCGCGTTGGCCACGCTGAAATTTCGATGACGTGGTGGATGATCGATGTCAGCAAATCGCAAACTACGCATCGCGATTGCGACGACATCACTCGACCGTCCTGACTACAACAGCGTCGCGACCGGCCTTTTGCGGACCTCGGCCATGGCGTCAGGCGGCGCGCCGCAGCTTCAGCAAACCTGCCATTCGAGCATCCCGCAGCATTTTTAGGGGGTGAATGACCGCTGTGCGGACCAAGCGGTCGTTCCTTTCCCCTCGATCCTCAAAGGCTCGCGGAGCATGGCGCCTCGGTCAAATTGCAGTTCAATCTGCAGTATCCGGCATGACGTCCGTCAGCTTCCCGGTGAGCGTAGCGCATGACCCAACCGCTGGGCCGCTTCGACCGTTGCCTCGCCGCACAGCGGCCAAGCCTGCGTTAGCCCTTCGATGATCACCAGGAGTTCGGTCTCGGCCCCAACGAGCCCGGTGGCCGCTGCGGCCCGTTCCGCGACCTCGCCCTTATGGCGCTCAAGAAGTTGGCGGAGGGGGAGGCTTCCCGGATCGGCCGCCACGGCCGCATGAAAAAGACAGCCGTGGGAGGTCTCGGTCGCCATCCATATTCCGACGCGGGACAGGATGGCAGCGAGCGCCTCATCAGGCTCTTCCGGCAAACCGTCAAAGACGCGGGTGAGATAGCGCTGATGCCGGTTTTCCAGCGCTGCCAGCACCATCTCCGCGCGCGAAGGGGTATATTTGTAGAGCGTGCGCAGGCTCACGCCGGCTGCGTCGCGCAGGTCCTCCACGCTGGGCTCGGCGAAGCCGCGGCTGGCAAAGGCACTCTCAAGCCCGGCGGATATCTTGCGCATCATGTCTGTCATGCTTGACGATGTAGAGTGATCACTCTACCTACGCAAGTAGAGCAACCATTCTACATCGGAGCAGGCCATCATGCCCCTTCCTGAAACAATGAAAGCCGTCGTTCTGACCGGCCATGGCGGGCTGGACAAGCTCGAATGGCGCGAGGATGTGCCGGTTCCTCGACCGGACGCAGGTGAGGTGTTGATCCGTGTGGGTGCCTCGGCGGTGAACAACACCGACGTCAACACCCGTACGGGCTGGTATTCGAAAGCCGTGCGGGGCGATACCGGCACGGCCGCCACGGAGGGCTATGGCGGCGCCTCCGATGCCGACGGGGCCTGGTCCGGTGCGCTCAGCTTTCCGCGTATCCAGGGCGCCGATTGCTGCGGTGAAGTCGTTGCCGTCGGATATGGTGTGGATGCGGGCCGGGTTGGCCAACGCGTCCTGGTGCGGCCGATGCATCATCCTGCGGGTACGGCCCCCGACGCGCTGGTGACCTTCGGGTCCGAGCGCAACGGCGGATTCGCCGAATACACGACCGTCGACGACGAACATGCGTTGCGGATCGACAGCCCGCTCACGGACATCGAACTCGCCTCCTTCCCTTGCGCGTTCTCAACCGCCGAGGGCATGATCCAGCGCGCCGGGCTGGGCTCGGAACGCGTGCTGATCACGGGGGCCTCAGGCGGTGTCGGCTCGGCGGCCGTGCAACTCGCCAAGCGACGTGGTGCTCATGTGACGGCGGCCACCAGCCGGGCCAAGATGGATGCGCTGAAGGCGCTTGGCGCTGATGCGGTCGTGGACCGCAACGACGCCTTTCCCGAAGAGGCCTTCGATGTGGTGCTTGACCTGGTGGGCGGACCGCGTTGGCCCGAACTGCTTGACGCGCTTGTTCCCCGGGGCCGCTATGTCACCTCGGGGGCCATCGCCGGGCCGATTGTCGAACTCGACCTGCGCACGCTTTATCTGAAAGACCTGACGCTGATTGGCAGCACGCGGCAGGACCCGCGTGTCTTCACTGACCTGATCAGCTACATCGAGGCAGGTGAGATCCACCCAGTGGTCGCCGAAACCTACCTTCTGCGCGACCTACGCACAGCGCAGGAGGCGTTTCTTGCGAAGTCGCACTTGGGCAAGATCGGGATCGTGATCGCAGGCTGACGGCGGCAGGCCAAACATCGGCACCCTTGATGGGCGACGTCCGGCATCTGGGCTCTCTCCACCAAGCTTCGTCGGAGTATGATCTGACCGGCCCCTCAGCAAGAAGTCGTGTCCGTTGATTTGAAACCCACACGCCCGCCTGCGCTTTTTGGCCACGGACGTTCATCCAAACCGCAAGGCGAACTACAAGGTCGGTTCGCATCAGAAACACGGCCGCATTGTTTTGATGCGCCGGGCCGTTTTCGGGTTCATAAAGCAGAGGCAAATGTCTCGTCAGAACATGCCGTTGTCATGGGCGCTGGTCTCTGGAAGTTCCTGAAGTACATCCCAATGCTCTACGATCTTCCCCGCGTCATCGAGCCTGAAGATATCGATCCCGGCGTATTCCAATCCGCCCGGCCAGATCTGGTGGCAATGCAAGATGACATGCCGCCCCTCGGCAAAGGCCCTTTTTATATCGACCCGTTTGCCCGGATACTCTGCAGCCATGCGCTCAAAATAGTCGATGAATCCCTGGCGTCCGCTGGCCACGTGCGGATTGTGCTGGATGTAGTCGTCGCCTGCGTATCGCTCAATTGCCTCACGCGGTGCGCCATCATTGAACATCATCTCGTAGAACCGGATCACATCACGCTTCATGGTCTGCAGATCACTCATGACCGTTCTCCTTCAAGTTTGCTGAGATGACAGCTTCTATCGCTTCCAGGATCTCCGCAACTTTTGCCGGGTGCGCTGCATCTTCATGCGGCGGCGCGAACCGACCTGCGTCATTGTCGAAATAGCGCCCGGAGGCCGTGGCAAATTCGTCCGACAGCGCAGCACGGCGCAGTATGTCGACGCCAATGGACAGGTCGTTGCCCGCCACGCCGAAGCCTTCCTTCACCATCTTCGAGGCCAGCAGAGAACCAGGATTCACGGCGACGAACATCGGCCCATCCGGGTGAGTGCGGGCCAGCTCTTGCGTCCAGATCGTGATCGCCAGTTTGCTTTGCGCATAGGCCGCCATGTGATCGAGGGCGCGCTCGCCGCGCATCGCGTCCACGTCAACCGGAGCCTGCGCCGCCGACGACAGGTTCACCACGCGGCCGTCTGCCGGGATGACCGGCAGCAAGTGCTGCGTCAGCAGGTACGGCGCGAGCGTGTTGACGACAAAGCGGGTGTCGAGGCCATCAGGCGTACGGGTCTCGGCCACCTTGTAGACGCCTGCGTTGTTGATCAGCACGTCGATCCGGTCATGACGGGCCAGAATCTTTCCGGCCAGCGTTGCGACCTCGTCCAGCCGGGACAGATCGGCGCGAAAAGTCTCGGGCGCGCCGCCGACTTCCTTTGCGGCGATCTCCAGCTTGTCGGCGCTGCGGCCGTGCAACAGCACGGTGTGGCCTTCGCCCGCCAGCGTCTTTGCCGTCAAAAAGCCGATGCCGTCGGTCGCGCCGGTGATAAGGATCGTCTTCGTCATTCGGGTCTCCTCAGGGTTTGAAATCCGGCAGGAGTTCATTCGCCAACCGGTGCATGGTGTCTTCGATATCCGCGCCGTTGAAGCGCAGGTTCAGGGCGACGTGATTGATGCCCAGATCGCGGATCTGCATCAGGTAGCGCTTCAGGTGATCTGTGCCCGACTGAAAGCCCAGATGGATCGGTCGCGGTGGCGCATCCGCCTGCGCCACGAGATCGACGTAGAGTGACTGCATCACGGGCTTGTCCGGCAGGCCCGCCTCGGCGATCCTCTGGCGATAGGAACCGATCACATGGCCCTGGGTTGCCACGTCCCGCGGATAGGTCATCCAGCCATCGCCGTTCTGCGCGACCCAGTCGGGGGTCTGCTGGCTGCCACCGGTAATCAGAAGCGGCAACTGTCCGCCCGTGGGTTTGGGCAGCATGTCGATCCCGCCTGAAAGCGTTCCGTGAGCGGTATCACGGCGGGGATAGGGATCGGCCATGGCGCGGATATAGTCGACGCTGTCGCGGAAGCGCGCGCCGCGATCCTCGAAGCTCATATCCAGCGCCGGATATTCCTCGGGCCGGTCCCCTGAGGCCACGCCCAACAGCAACCGCCCGCCCGAGAGCGCATCTGCTGACGCTGCGGCTTTGGCCACATGCGCCGGGTGGCGCAGGGGGAGGACGATGCTGGCCACCCCGAGCGCGATATCGCGCGTCGAGGCCGCCAGCGCACCAAGATAGACGAAGGGATCAAAGATCTGCCCGACGTCGCCGAAGGAGGGCACGTTGAACGGTACATCCCGCAGCCACAGGGCCGAAAAGCCCAAGTCATCGGCCAGCCTGGCACGTTCGACATGTCGTGCCATGTCCGGCACTGCGCTGTGCGGATAGGCGTCCAGCGGGGCGACAAGACCGATGCTCAAGCGCCCCGGTTTGAACGTGGCGTTATAGGCCCGGTTCAATACCGGAAACGCCTTGTGCCCCGTATGATCCAACATCTTCAGCCTCCTAAAGTCGCCAGTTCAAAATCCACCAAGCACTTGCTTGCCGATCACACGACCGCTCTCCTGGTGCAGATGAGCGGCACGCAGCGCTTCGGTGGTCATCGCACCACCGCGTTCGGTGACGGTAGATTGCAGGGTGCCCGCGTCGATCATCTCCGCGACCCGGTTCAACAGGTCCCGCTGGGCACTGATGTCGTCAGTGCCGAACATCGACCGGGCGAACATGAATTCCCAATGGATGCTCAGCGCTTTGGGTTTCGCCGCCTTGATATCCAGCATTTCAGGGTCGTCTATCAGGGCAATCTGGCCGCGCGGGGAGATCAGATCGATAATCGCGGGCCAATGCTGGTCGGTCGCGGTCAGCGCGGCGACATATCTGGGGGACAGGCCAAGCTCTGCCACCTGCGCGGCAAGATCGCCGCGATGGTCCACAATATGGTCGGCCCCCATTTTGAGCACCCATTCCCGAGTCTCGGGGCGAGAAGCAGTGGCGATCACCGTGAGGCCCGTCAGCGCCTTGGCCAGCTGGATCAGGATCGAGCCCACGCCCCCTGCTGCGCCGATGACAAGTAGGCTCTGACCCTCACCACCGCCTTCGGTCAGGCGAAAGGCGTCAAACAGCATTTCCCACGCCGTGATCGAGGTCAGCGGCATCCCGGCGGCCTCGGTGAAGTCAAGGCTGGCAGGCTTGCGCCCGACGATCCGTTCATCAACCGCGTGAAACTCGGCATTGGTGCCGGCGCGGGTCACGTCGCCGGCGTAGAATACCTCATCACCTACGGTGTAGCCTGTGACCGCGTCGCCAACCTCTGCCACGATCCCCGCCGCGTCAAATCCCAGAACGCGCGGCGCGCCATCGGGCTGTGCCGCCGCGCGCAGCTTGACGTCGACCGGGTTCACCGAGATGCCCTTGACCGCAACCAACAGGTCGCGCGGCCCGATCGCGGGCCGATCCACGTTGATCGTTTCCAAAGTGTCGGCCGCACCAGCTGTGCCATATCCGATTGCTTTCATGTGACTCGCCTTTCGCTTTCTGTTCACGGGAAGATAACTCTTGTGAATTTCCGAGAAACCGGTTGATCTTGGATTTGATTATTCGGATTTGGAGTATAATCGAGATGGATACTGACAATCTGCGCCTGTTCGTCATGGCCGCCGAGCGGCTGAACATCTCGGCTGCGGGGCGAGAGCTTGGTTTGGCTCCTGCCGTCGCCAGCGCCCGGCTCGCCAAGCTGGAGCAGGAGTTGGGGGTGGAACTGCTGCGGCGGACCACGCGCAAGGTGTCGCTGTCGCTCGACGGCTCAGATTTTCTGCCCTACGCGCGTGAAATCCTGGCGCAGGCCAGCGCTGCAAGGGCCATCCTTGGTGGCGGTGACTCCGGGCCCAAAGGGACACTGAGATTTGCCGCTCCCAGCAGTTTCGCGCAACGACACATCATGCCGCTGCTGCCGGAGTTTCACGCGCTCTATCCTGATCTGACGTTGGATTTGCGCCTGTCCGACACCCGTTTCGACGCGATCGAGGGCAGCTTTGACCTTGCCCTGCGCAGCGCGCCACTGGCGGACAGCAGCCTCAAAGGCCGCAAGCTGTCCGACGACACCCGCGTGCTTTGCGCGTCTCCCGCGTATCTCGAAGCGCACGGCATGCCGGAGACCCCCGCGGAGGTTCATGGTCATCACCTCATCGCCTGGATCGATCTTGAACCGAGGGAACTGATCGGCCCGGATGGCCGGACGGCCCGTCTTGACCCCACTGCCATGACTTGCCGCACCATCGTGGACGACGGCGATGCGCAGCGCGAAGCGACGCTCGCCGGGGCGGGTTTGTCGATCAACTCGCTTTGGAGCGTGTCCGATGAGCTTCTCTCGGGCCGGCTTGTCCGGGTCTTGCCGGCGTGGAGGCTGAACGACAATTCAGTTCTATGGCTGGTTTATCCGCGCTCGAACGTACTGACCCCAAAGACGCGAATTTTTATCGACTTCCTGATTTGTCATCTGGGAAATCGGACAGAGTGGGTCGGATAAACGTCCGTTCCCAAGGCTGAGAGTATTGAAGCGAAACCAAGTGCGCTGAGATGTCTGGTTTAGGATACGCGGTCAAATCATCTCGCTTATGCAGCGAATGTCGGCTTTCCGCCGATTCCGTGGAAAAACACCCGTTCGCGGGCGCAGAATTCCGTCACTTAATTTGGGCGCGAGCGCCTTTCCTGTCAGGCTTTTCGCGGTTGCTGCGGTGCGGGGAGGATCTTGGCCAGTTCGCGGAGGTTCTGCGCGGTGGCGGCGAGGAGGAATTCGTCATTCGCCCCGCATGGACCACGTAATCGGAGCCTGTTCAGGCCAAGGATCCGTTTCAGATGGGCGAAGAGCATCTCCACCTTCTTCCTCAGCTTCATCGAGATCACGTATTGCTTGGTCTTGGCGATATCCCGAGCAACCTGCCGGGCGTCCTCATGTTCCTCGCGGGTGATCTTGCGCGCGTCGGCATTCGGGCAGCATCTCGCCTTGGATGGGCAGGCCTGGCAGACCTCTTTCAGGGCGCGATACCGGGCTGTTCCCTTGCCGGTTGGTGCCCGAGTGGGGTCAGAGTAGTTCCGGCGGAACTGCTTCAACTCGTGGCCCTCTGGGCAAATGTATTGATCGTTCTCGGCATCCCATTCGAAGTCCGCGCGGGTCCAGGTTCCGTCGTTGCGACCCGACTTGTCCAAAACGGGGATATGCGGGGCAATCTTGCGGTCGACCAGCCAACCCAACATCGGTGCGGTGCCGTAGGCGGTGTCGGCGATCAGGCGCTCAGGATGCAGGTCGAACTTGGTCTTCACCCGCCGCAGCATGGTCTTGGTCGATCCGACCTCGGCCTGCCGGATGGATCTCGTGGCTTCCACATCCACGATAACGCCGTGATCCGTATCGCTCAGGTAGTTATCGGAATAGCTGAAGAACGCCGGGCCTTTACGGGCAGCGGTCCATTGGCTGGCAGGGTCGGAATGTGACGTGAACTTCGGCTGCACCTCGCTTGCGGCGCCAAAAGCGGCCTCGTCCAAGGTATCGAGATACTCGCGCACGGCGCGGGGCGCATCGGCAGGGTTGATCTCTCCCGCGTTCCAGTCCTCTTTCGGCGTCGAGTTCTGCTTGTTCGCATCCGCTTCGATCAGGCTGGCATCAATGGCCATGCGCTGGCCGCTGACCAAGCCCTCTTCAATGCAGCGTGCGACGGTCATCTCGAACAGGTGGCGCAGCAATTCGCTGTCGCGAAAACGCCCGTGTCTCACCCGGCAGTGCCTTGCGAAGCAAGGTCACGAGAGGGCGGTTCTTCGAAAACGTCGAGTGGTCCGGAACCCGGGCGCTCAGATCAAGCCGGCAAAACCAGCGATACGCCAGGTTCAGATGCACCTCTTCGCAGAGCCGTCGCTCCGACCGGATGCCGAAGCAATAGCCGACCAGGAGCATGCGGATCAGCAACTCGGGGTCGACGGATGGACGGCCCGTGTGGCTATAGAAATCCGCCAGATAGGCGCGGACGTCAGTCAGATCGACGAAGCGGTCGATAGAGCGCAGCAGATGATCCTGCGGGACGTGATCTTCCAGCGAGAACTCGTAGAACAGCGACGGCTGCGCCTCCCGCTCTGACCGCTTCCGTTACGTCGCGCGCGGCAATGGCGGTTGATCGGCGTCTCGCGGCGCCTCTAGAGTTCGGGCAGGCGGGCTGCAGGGTCCGCCGATGGGAGGACAGGAAAGGACATCGCGTGACCGATATCCTGCGGATCGGGGGCGCCAGCGGGTTCTGGGGGGAGACGCCGCTTGCCACGGGCCAGCTTCTGGCGGTGCCCGGGCTGGACGTGCTGGTCTATGACTACCTTGCCGAGATCACCATGTCGCTGCTGGCCCGGGCGCGGCTGAAGGACCCCGACCGGGGCTATGCCGCCGATTTCGTGACCGAGGCGATAGCGCCCAACCTTGCCCGCATCGCCGAGACCGGGGTCAAGGTGCTGTCCAACGCCGGCGGGGTGAACCCCGACGCCTGCGCCGCCGCCCTGCGCGCGCATATCGAGGCGGCGGGCCTTGCGCTCAGGGTCGCGGTGGTCGCGGGCGACGACCTGATGCCGCGCGCCGCCGACTTCACCGACATGCGCGAGATGTTCAGCGGTGCGCCGATGCCCGAGGCCGACCGCATCGCCTCGATCAACGCCTATATCGGTGCCGCGCCCATCGCCGCCGCCCTGCGGGCCGGGGCCGATATCGTCATCACCGGCCGCTGTGCCGACAGCGCGCTGACACTGGCCGCCTGCATGGCGCGGTTCGGCTGGGGCGCGGGGGACTTCGACCGGCTCGCCGCCGGCTCGCTGGCCGGGCACCTGATCGAATGCGGCCCGCAGGCCACCGGGGGCAATTTCACCGACTGGCGGCAAGCGGGCGACATCGCGCGCATCGGCTACCCGGTGGTCGAGATCGCCGCCGACGGAGCATTCGCCCTGACCAAGCCCGAGGGCAGCACCGGCACCGTCACCCTGGCCTCGGTCGGCGAACAGATGCTCTACGAGATCGGCGATCCGCGCGCCTACCTGCTGCCCGACGTGACCTGCGATTTCAGCACCGTGCGGATCGCGCCCGAGGGGGCCGACCGGGTGCGGGTCACCGGCGCGCGGGGGCGGGCGCCCAATGGCCGGCTCAAGGTCTCGCTCACTTACCACGACGGCTGGCGCGGTGGCCATGTGCTGTTCTTCAACGGCAGCGACGCCGAGGCGAAGGCGCGCGCCTATGCCAAGGCCACGCTGGATCGTGCCCGCACGCGGCTGACCGCCCTGGGCGCCCCGGATTACGCCGAAACCTGCGTCGAGACCTTCGGAGGGCGCCCCGGCGCAGGCGATTACGCGGAAATCGCGGTGAAACTCGCCGTGCGCCATGACGATCCCCGCGCCGTCGGCCTGTTCCTGAAAGAGGTCATCGGCGCCGCCCTTGCCACCCCGCCGGGGTTGCATTTCTTTACCGGGGCAGGGCGGCCCAAACCTTCGCCCGTTGTCGCGCTGTTCTCCTTCCTGGTCGATGCGGATGACGTGCCGTTGACCGTGACGCTGGAGGGGGAGCCTGTGTCCCATGACCCGCCTGGGCCGCCCGGCCCGGCGCCGGACCTGCCGCCCGCACCGTACCCCGAGGCCGCCGATCCGGCGGGCCGCGCGATGGTGAGCCGCCCGCTGCAGGCGCTGGCCTGGGCGCGCTCGGGCGACAAGGGCGACGCGGCCAATATCGGCGTCATCGCCCGGCATCCCGATTGCCTGCCGTGGATCTGGGCGGCGCTGACCCCCGATGCGGTGGCGCAGGTCTTCGCCAAGGAGAATACCGGCCCCATCGACCGCTTCTACCTGCCCGGCCTCGCGGCGATGAACATCGTGATGCAGAACGCGCTGGGCGGCGGCGGCATCGCCAGCCTGCGCACCGACGCCCAGGGCAAGAGCTTTGCGCAGAGGTTGCTTGCGCATCCCGTGCCCCTTCCCGCCGACCTCATCGCCATCTCCGACACAGGGGACGCCCCATGACATTCGCCAGCCGCATCGTCATCGGCTCCGACAGCTTTCGACAGAACCGCGCCGACATGCTGGCGCTGGTGGAATCCCTCCGCGCGCTCGAGGCCCGGCCCGCCGCGCTCTCGGAACAGCGCCGCGATCGGTTCGAGGCCCGCGGCCAGATCACCCCGCGCGAACGGCTGGCGCGGCTGCTCGATCCCGGGATGCCGTTTCTGCAACTGCACACGCTGGCCGGCTACCTCACCGACACCGAGGACGCGGAGACATCCGTTCCCGGCTCGTCGCTGATCGCCGGGATCGGTTTCGTCTCGGGCACCCGCTGCGCCGTGCTGGTGGATGATTCCGGCATCAAGGCCGGCGCCATGGGCGAGAAATCCCTGCCGGCCGTGCTCAGCCTGCAGGCGCTGGCCCTGCGCCACAAGCTGCCCTTCGTCCACATGGTCGAAAGCGCCGGCGCCAACCTGATGGACTATACCGTCGGGCTCTGGGCCGAGGGCGGCAAGCTGTTTCGCAACTTCGCCTGGATGAGCGCGGCCGGCATTCCCAACATCGCGGTGCTGCACGGCCCCTCGACCGCCGGCGGCGCCTATATGCCCGGTATGGCCGATTACGTGATCGGGGTGAAGAAAAACGGCATGGCTGCGCTGGCCGGGGCGGCGCTGGTGCATGCCGCGACCGGGGAAAAGGCCAACGACCGCGACCTTGGCGGCACCGAGATGCACGCCACCAAATCCGGCCTTGTCGAATACCTGGCCGAGGATGACGCCCACGGCGCCGACCTGGCCCGCGACGTGGTGGCACGGCTCGACTGGAACCGAAACCTGCCCACCCGCGCGGTGCCCGATTATGCCCCGCCCCTGCATGACCCGGACGAGATCGCGGGCGTGGTGCCCGTGGATTACCGCATCCCCTATGACATGCGCGAGGTGGCGGCGCGGGTGGTCGACGGTTCGGATTTCCAGGAGTTCAAGCCCGGCTACGGCCCCGCCACGCTCTGCCTGCAGGCGGCGATCACCGGCCTCCCGGTGGGGATCATCGGCAACAACGGCCCGCTTGACCCGGCGGGGGCCACCAAGGCGGCACAGTTCATCCTGGCCTGCGGACAGTCCGATACGCCGCTGATTTTCCTCAACAACACCACCGGTTTCATGGTCGGGACCGAATATGAACAGGCCGGCATGATCAAGCACGGGTCAAAGATGATCCAGGCGGTCAGCAACGTGGACGTGCCGCGCATCGCGCTTTACATCGGGGCCAGTTTCGGCGCCGGCAACTACGGGATGAGCGGGTATGGCTACCGGCCCGATTTCCTCTTTGCCTGGCCCAATGCCACCACCGGGGTGATGGGCGGTGATCAGGCCGCCGCCACGATGGAGATGGTCGCGCGCGCCGGTGCCAGACGCCAGGGCGTCGAGGTGGACGAGGACAAGCTTGCCAAGCAGGGCGCGATGATCGCGGCGCATTTCAATCGCCAGTCCGGGGCCTTCTATACCTCGGGGCAGGTGCTCGATCACGGGGTGATAGACCCCCGCGACACCCGCCGCGTGCTGGGCTTCTGCCTGCAAACCTGCCTCGAGGGGCGGGCGCGCACCCTGAAACCCAGCAGCCATGGCGTGCACCGGTTCTGAAGGGGGCGGCAATGCAACTCGACACCATCCTGATCGCCAATCGCGGCGAAATCGCCTGCCGGATCATCCGCAGCCTGCGCGCGATGGGTCTGCGCAGCGTGGCGGTCCATTCGACGGCGGACGCCGACGCGCCGCATGTGCGGATGGCCGACGCGGCGGTCGAGATCGGCGCCGGTCCCGCCGCCGACAGCTATCTCGACGGGCAAAAGATCATTCGCGCCGCGCAGGAGGTCGGGGCGCAGGCGATCCATCCCGGCTATGGCTTCCTGTCCGAGAACGCTGGGTTCGCCCGCGCGGTGGGGCAGGCGGGTCTCACCTTCATCGGCCCCACGCCCGAGGCGATCGAGGCAATGGGCAACAAGGCCGGTGCGAAACGCCTGATGGCCGAGGCGGGGGTGCCCTGCCTGCCGGGTGACCAAGGGGCGGATCAGTCCGACGTGGCCCTGATCGCGGCCGCCGGGCAGATCGGCTTTCCGCTCATGGTCAAGGCCGCGGCCGGCGGCGGTGGGCGCGGCATGCGGTTGGTTCACGACGCGGGCGCACTGCCCGAGGCGCTGGCCCGCGCCCGGTCCGAGGCGGAAAACGCCTTTGGCTCGGGCGAGCTGATCCTCGAACGCGCGCTTTTGCGGCCCCGGCACGTGGAGATCCAGGTCTTTGCCGACAGCCACGGCAACACCATCCATCTGGGCGAGCGGGACTGTTCCGTTCAGCGTCGCCACCAGAAGGTGGTGGAAGAGGCCCCGAGCCCCGCTGTCACCCCCGATCTGCGCGCCGCGATGGGTGCGGCGGCGGTGCAGGCGGCGCGCGCGGTAGGGTATCTCGGTGCCGGTACGGTGGAGTTCCTGCTGGATCAGGACGGCGGGTTCTACTTCCTCGAAATGAACACCCGCCTGCAGGTCGAACACCCGGTGACCGAATTGATCACCGGCCTCGATCTCGTCGCGCTGCAAATCGCCGTGGCACGGGGCGAGGCGCTGCCGCTGACCCAGGACGAGGTGACCCTTTCCGGTCACGCCATCGAGGTGCGTCTCTATGCCGAGGATCCGGCGCGCGACTACCTGCCCGCCACCGGCCCGGTCACGCTCTGGCAGCCTGCCAAAGGCGCCGGGGTGCGGGTCGATGCCGGGATCAACACGGGGATGCAGGTGTCCCCCTTCTACGACCCGATGCTGGCCAAGATCATCGCCCATGGGCCCACCCGCGCCGATGCCGTGGCCAGGTTGTCCCGCGCGGTCGAGGACACCGTCCTGCTCGGCACCGTGACCAACACCGAATTCCTCGCCGATGTGCTGCGGCAGCCGGGTTTCGTGCAGGGCGCCGCCACGACGGCGTTTCTCGATGAAAGCTATCCGGAGGGGTTTTCCGCCACCGCGCCCACGGCCGAGGAACTGGCACTGGCCACCGCGTTGTTTATGGAGCGGGACCGCGCCGACGCGCTGGCCTGCGCGGGCCATGTGCCCGCCGACCAGATCGGATGGTCGAGCACGCCGCTGTTGCCGCGCGAATTGACGCTGGACATCGGGGGCGTCGAATGGACTTGCCGCGTCGCCGCCGACCCCGGCGGCTGGCGGGTTTGGGTGGGTGAGGGCGCATTGTACGTTTCGGTCGAAAAAATGTACGAAAACCGGCTCCGCGCCCGCATCGGACCCCGCCGCCACGAGGTGAGCCACGCCGGGGCCGGAGATGTCCTGCACCTCGCCCTCGGCGCGCGTCGGCTGACGGTTCACAGGCTTCGCGCCGGTCGCGACTTGGCCGCCGGTGCCGCCAGCGGTCAGGTCACCGCCCCGATGCCGGGTCTGGTGCTGTCGGTCGCAGTGGCGCCGGGCGACCCGGTAGCGCGTGGCGATGTGCTGGCGGTGCTGGAGGCGATGAAGATGCAACACCAGATCACCGCGGCCAGCGCCGGAACGGTGAGCGCCGTGCATGTGGCGCCGGGCGCGCACCTGGCCGGCGGAGACGTGATGATCGAGATTAAGGTTGAGAGGTAAGATGCAGCAGGCACAAGATTTTCTCGAGGAGAGTGAGGCGCTGGCAGAGGTGCTGACCGACCTGCCAGAGGGCGAGTGGAGCCGCGTCTCCCAGTTCAAGGGCTGGACCGTGAACGACGTGATCACGCATCTCTATTACTGGAACCGCGCGGCGGACCTGTCGCTGACCGATCCGGCGGGGTTCGATGCAAGCATCGGTGCGGCACTGCCCCGGATGATGAAATCCGGGATGCGCCCGGTGGAAAACGCCGCGATCGTCGAACGCGGCTGCGCCCTGTTCGCGGCATGGCAGGCGCAGTTCCGAGACATGGCCGCGCGCTGGGCCGGGGTCGATCCGAAAACCCGGGTGAAATGGGCCGGACCCGAGATGTCGGCGCGCTCCTCGATCACCGCGCGGCAGATGGAAACCTGGGCCCACGGGCAGGAAATCTTTGACCTTCTGGGGGTTAGGCGGCGGGATGCCGACCGCATCCGCAATATCGTTGTGCTGGGCGTCAATACCTTTGCCTGGTCGCACAAGGTCCAGGGGCTGGAGGTTCCCGACCGGCTGCCGCGCCTGCGCCTCACCGCGCCCTCGGGAGCGGTCTGGGATTTCGGTGATCCGGAGTCTCCCGACCTGATCGAGGGCGCGGCGGTGGACTTTGCCCAGGTGGTCACCCAGACCCGCAACATCGCCGATACCGCGCTGAGGGTGTCCGGCCCCGTGGCCACCGGCTGGATGCGGACGGCGCAATGTTTTGCCGGCGGGCGCGAGGCGCCGCCAGAGCCCGGCACGCGTCATGCGGCCGGCTGAGCTTGTGTTCGGGCAGCGCCGGGCATTAGGGTCGTGGCGTGCGAAGGGGAGGAAATCCGCATGATCCAGTTCGAACGCCCGGCCGGGGCGGAGCAGCCGCGTTTGGGCGTGGTCGAGATGGTGCGTAACGCCGCGCGGAACAAACCGCAGGCCGAGGCGGTGGTCTGTGGCGCGACGCGCCTGACCTGGGCGGGGTTCGACGCGCGGATCAACCGGGTCGCCAACGCGCTGTTGGCGATGGGGCTGAAAAAGGGAGAGCCGGTGGCGATTCTGTCCCCCAACTCAGTTGCTTATGCCGAGTTGTTCATGGGGATCCTGCGCGCCGGTGGTTGCGTCACGCCGCTGTCTTCCATGGCCTCGCCCTCGGCGCTCAAGGGCATGTTGTCCGATTGCGGTGCGCGTATCCTTTTCCTGGCCGATGCCTATCGGGACCTGGCCGGGCCGGCGGTCGAAACCCTGTCGCTGCGGGTGGTGGCGCTGGATTTTCACGGGCCCGGTGTTGATGATTATGAGGCGCTGCTGGCGGCGGCCCCGAACCATGACCCGCATATCCCCATCGCGATGGAGGACCGGTTCAACCTGATCTATTCCTCGGGCACCACCGGAACGCCCAAGGGCATCCTGCACGACCACGGGCTGCGCGCGGCGCAGATGGACCGGATCGCGCTGAGCGGCTACGATCAGGACGCGCGCACGCTTTTGTCGACGCCGCTTTATTCGAACACCACCATCGTCTCCTTCCTGCCGACACTGGCGGGGGGCTCGACCGTGCATCTGATGGGCAAGTTCGACGCGCGCGGGTGGCTGGAGATCGCAGAACGTGAGCGGATCACCCACACCATGCTGGTGCCGGTGCAGTACAAGCGCATCCTCGACGTGCCGGAGTTCGACCAGATCGACCTTGGCGCGCTGCGCTTCAAATGGTCGACCTCGGCGCCGCTGCGCGCGGATGTAAAGCGCGACGCACTGGCCCGTTTTCCCGGCACTTTGACCGAGCTTTATGGCCTGACCGAGGGCGGCGGAATCACCATGCTGGCCGCGCATGAGTATCCAGACAAGCTGCACACCGTGGGCCAGCCCGCCCCGGGCAGCGAAATCCGGTTGATCGACGATCAGGGGCGCGAGGTCGCGCCCGGCGAGGTCGGAGAGATCGTCGGCCGCTCGCCCACCATGATGGCGGGGTATTTCGGCCGCGATGACCTGACCGAAGACTACCTTTGGCGCGATCCCGAGGGGCGGGTGTTCTTCCGTTCGGGCGACATGGGCCGGTTCGACGCGGACGGGTTCCTGATCCTGTCGGACCGCAAGAAGGACATGATCATTTCCGGCGGTCTCAACATCTTTGCCGATGATCTGGAGCGGGTGCTGCTGGCGGATCCGGACGTGACCGACGCGGCGGTGATCGGGGTGCCGTCCGAGCACTGGGGCGAGACGCCGCTGGGGCTGGTGGTGCTGCGGCCCGGCGCGACCCAGGGTGCAGAAGAGATCCGCGCACGCGCCAACGAGGTGCTGGGCAAGAGCCAGCGGTTGGCAAGCGTGGAGACCCGGGACGCGTTGCCGCGCAGTTCGATCGGCAAGATACTCAAGCGCGAGCTGCGCGCGCCATACTGGGAAAAGCAACCGGCCTGAGGGGGAAAGATGCAAACACTGACTGGAAAACGGGTATGGATCACCGGTGGCGGCTCCGGCATCGGAGCGGGCGCCGCGCGGGCGCTGGCCGAAGCGGGGGCCGAGGTGGTGGTTTCGGGGCGCCGTCCGGAGCCGTTGCAAGAGGTGGTAAGCCAGATCGAGGCAGGCGGCGGGCTGGCCCGCGCCGAGCCGCTTGACGTCACCGATGTCGAGGCCGTGGCGGCCGCGGCGGAACGGATCGGGGATGTCGACATCCTGCTGGCCAACGCCGGGCTGAACGTGCCGCAACGCGCGCTTTTCGACGTCACCGGCGCGGATTGGCGCCGGGTGGTCGACATCAACCTCAACGGCGTGTTCCATCCCGTGCACGCGGTGCTGCCGGGGATGCGTGCGCGCGGCGGTGGGCAGGTGATCCTGATCTCCAGCTGGGCCGGGCGCTACGCCGGACGGTTGACCGGGGCGGCCTACAACGCGACCAAGCGGGCGGTGATCGCGCTGAACGAGACGATCAACGACGAGGGTGGCGCCCATGGCATTCGCTCGACCGTGATCATGCCGGGCGAGGTGGCGACCGAGATCCTCGACAAGCGCCCCAATCCTCCGGCCCAAGCCGAGCGCGATCGCATGCTGCAGGTCGAGGATCTGGCTGCCACGGTACGCTTCGTGGCCGGGATGCCGCCGCATGCCTGCGTCAACGAGATCCTGATTTCGCCGACCCACAACCGGTTCTATCAGGGCTTCGACGAGATGTGAGGCATCCGGGTCGGGCGGGACCGGGTCAAAGGGAAGGGGCGGCAGGATGATCAAGGGGCTGGCATCGAACCGCATCCGCATGCGCCACTTGCGCTGTTTCCTGTCGGTGGCCAACCTCGGGTCGGTCACCCGCGCGGCCGAGGCGATGGGCACGGTGCAGCCCGCCGTCTCCCGCTCGATCCGCGAGTTGGAGGAGGAGTTGGGCGGCCCGCTGTTCGACCGCACCGCGAACGGGCTGGTGCTGAACGCCATCGGCAACACGCTGTTTTCCTATGTCTCGAATGGTATGGGCCAGATCGACCGCGGGCTCGAGGCACTGCAGGGGCAAAGCGCGGAGGCGCAGGTGGTGGCTTATATCCTGCCCAACGTGGTCCGCGTGGTGATGCCTGGCGCGGTGCGCCGCTTCAAGGTGCTTTACCCGACGGTCGACCTGCGGTTCATCGCCACCACGAGTGGTGGGCTGCAGCACTACCTGCGGACCGGCAAGGTTGATTTCGGCTTTGGCCGGCTGCTGGCCGTCGAGCACATGCAGGGTATGAATTTCGAGCATCTCTACAGCGAGCCGCTGGTCTTTTTTGTCCGGGCGGGCCATCCGCTGGCGGAGCGGGCGGACCTGACGATCCGCGATATTGACCGCTATCCGGTGGTGATCCCTATCCCCGACACGATCATCCGCGCGGAACTGGACCGGTTCCTGGTCTCGCAGGGGGTGTCGCGCCTCAGCAACATGATCGAGACGATCTCGTTTGAATTCGCGCGTTCCTACATGGCCATGTCAGACGCGGTGGTCTGCCAGCCGATGGGCGCGATGCGGCGCGAACTGTCGGAGGGCACCGTGGAGTGCCTCGATTTCGCGCGCGGCGCGATGGACGGGGCGGTCGGGTTGACCACGCCGGCGGGGCAGACGATCAGCGCCCCGGCGCAATTGCTGATGCAGATGATCCGCGAAGAGGTGCGGGACCTGTTGCTTCCCACCGGGGGCGGTATAGCGGAACCGATATAGGCTGTTCGGAATCATTATTTCTCCCCTGTGGCGGGGCTTGCTAGGTTGCGACCGAATGTCACGGGAGGAGAGGTGACGTCGATCCCGACACCGCAACCGCCGGTGCCGGGGGCGCGCGCCGCATAAGGAATGGCCAAACCAAAGAACGTCCTGTTCATCATGTTCGACCAGCTGCGCTGGGATTACCTGAGCTGCTATGGGCATCCGCATCTGGACACCCCCAATATCGACCGGCTGGCCGAGAAAGGCGTGCGGTTCACTCGTGCCTATATCCAGTCGCCGATCTGCGGCAGTTCGCGGATGAGTACCTATACCGGGCGCTACGTGCATTCCCACGGCGCCAGCTGGAACGGCATCCCGCTCAAGGTCGGCGAGATCACCATGGGCGACCACCTGCGCAAGGCGGGGATGGATTGCTATCTGGTCGGCAAGACCCACATGCGCGCGGACGAGGAGGGGATGGCCCGGCTGGGGTTGGAGCCCGACAGCCTGATCGGCGCCCGTGTGAGCGAATGCGGCTTCGACGTCTTTGAGCGTGACGACGGCATGCTGCCCGAGGGGCCCGATGGCTCCTATGACCCGGACGGCGCGCGGGAATACAACAAGTGGCTCAGGGCCAAGGGTTATGAGAGCGACAACCCCTGGCACGATTTTGCCAATTCCGGCCTCGACGCGGAGGGCAACGTGCTGTCGGGGTGGTTCCTGAAGAATTCGCGCGAGCCCGCCAACATCGCCGAGCAGGACAGCGAAACCCCCTACCTGACCGGGCGCGGCATGGAGTTCATGCAGGGCCATGACGGCCCGTGGTGCTGTCACCTGTCCTATATCAAGCCGCACTGGCCCTATATCGTGCCGGAACCCTATGCCTCGATGTTCGGTCCCGAACACGTGCAGCCGGTGATCCGCTCGGACGCCGAACGTCAGCACGCGCACCCGCTGTTCAAGGCCTTCATGGACACCAAGGTCGGCGAGGCCTTTTCGCGCCAGGATGTGCGCGAGACGGTGATCCCGGCCTACATGGGGCTGATCAAGCAGGCCGACGACCAGATGGGGCGGCTGTTCGCCTGGCTGGAGGAGACCGGCCGCATGGAGGACACCATGATCGTGCTGACCTCGGATCACGGCGATTTCCTCGGCGATCACTGGATGGGGGAAAAGACCTTTTTCCACGACACCTCCACCCGGGTGCCGCTGATCATCTACGATCCCAGCCCGGAGGCCGACGCGACACGCGGCACCACCTGCGATGCGCTGGTGGAGGCCATCGACCTGGCCCCCACCTTCGTCGAGGTCGCGGGCGGCGCGCCCGCCTATCATATCCTCGAGGGCGAAAGCCTGCTGCCGATCCTGCGCGGCGAGCGGACGGAAACCAAACGCGACTTTGTCATCTGCGAATATGATTTCTCGGCCACGCCGGTGGCGCATATGAACGATATCCCGGTGCGCGACGCGGTGATGTTCATGGTCGCCGACAAACGCTGGAAGCTGATCCATTTCGAGGGCGGTCATCGCCCGATGCTGTTCGACCTGGTGGCCGATCCGCAGGAACTGACCGACCTGGGCGACAGCGACATTCACGCCGAGATCATCACGACGATGTACGACAAGCTCTTTGCCTGGACCCGCCGCGCGTCGCAGCGCACCACCCGCAGCGAGGAACAGCTGATCGAGATGCGCACCAAGACCCGCAAGCGCGGCGTCGTCATCGGCATCTACGACGAGAACGACACGCCGCTGGACCTCACGGTCAAGTATCGCGGCCGCACCGCCCCCGACATGAAAGCGGGGCCGCGCGGCTGAAAGAACGGGGTCGGAGGAGGCCCCGCATGTTCCACAGGGAGGAAAAGCATGAAACATCTCGCACTGGGCCTTGCAGCCCTGATCGCCTCGGGCGCCCTCGGGGCCGATCCGGCGGCGGCACAGGTCAACCTCAGCGCCGAGGCGTCGAGCCCCGGCAACAGCCCGCATGTCTCGATCCTGCACATGGCCGAGATCGCCAACACCGCCGGACTCGCCAGCCTGCAGGTGCAGGAGGGGCAGACCCTGACCAATTCCGTGCTCAACGTCGCCGAGGGGCGCACCGACATCGCGCCGATGCCGCTGATCCTGGGGTTCTTGCTGGAAAAGGGCCGTGGCCCCTATTCCAAGCAGGGCGACAAGGGCGCTGAACTGGCCGCCAACCTGCGCGCGCTGTATCCCTATAACGCCGGGGCCTATGGGCTGATCGCGCTGGAGAGCGAGGGCATCGACAGCTGGGACGACCTGAAGGGCAAGGAGGTCTGGAACGGCCCGCCGCGCGGCGCCGCGCTGGTCAATGCGCGCCAAGCGATCTTCCTCGCGGCCGGGTTGAAGGACGGCGAGGATTACACCGGCCACCAGTCCAACTGGGGCCAGCTTCCGACCACGCTGGTCGACGGGTCGATGGATGCCTTCGTCTTTCCGCTGACCTTCCCCTCGGCGCGGGCCACCACCATGCAGGCCGCCGGCAACGCGGTGATCGTTTCGACCCCCAAGGCGGTGTTCGAGGGCGACGCCTATCAGAAGATCTTCAACGCGCCGGGCAATGTGCCCATCGTCATCAATTGGGCCGACATGGGCTATGAAGAGGGCAAGGGCATCCGCCTGATCTCGGAGGACGCCACCTTTCGCGGTCTGGGCACCGCCTTTGCAGATATCGTGCACAAGGACATGTCCTTTGACCTGGCCAAGGCGCTGGTCGCCGAGTACATCGACAAGCTCGACGCGCTCAAGGCCAAGACCGCCTACATGAAGAACGTCGGCCTTGCCACGCTGGACCCCAAGCTCTCCGGGTTCTGCGGGCTGAATTCGCTCAAATACCACCCCGGCGCCGTCGCCGCCTGGGAAGAGGCGGGCTATACCGTGCCCGACTGCGCCAAGGACTGACACGCGCGCCTGCGCATCCCGGCCGGGGGACCGCCCGCGTGCGCCCCGGCCCATTCGATCCGCCTGCGGACAGGGGACAGCCATGACATCCGAAACGCTTGCCAAGCCGGGACCGGCCCGGCGCCTGTCCCTCGTCCTGGGGCTCGTGCTGGTCGTGATCGGCCTGCTCAACACGCTGCCCTCCATTCCCGGGCTCGACGCGCTGGCCGCCTCGGTTCTGGGCGAGGGGGTGGTGATCCGGCGGTTCAGTTACGAGTACCTGTTCCCGCTGGTCTTCGTCGTGATGATGAGCGCGGTGGCGCTGGACAATTCGATGGCGCGCGATTTCCGCCGGAGCGGGCGCGGCCCGGCGCTGCGCGGCTTCGGGCTGGCGATGGATGTCGGGCTGGTGGTCATGGCGGTGGCGGTGGCGGTCGGTTACCTGATCGAGATCGACTCTGTCTGCCTGATCGATCAGGTCACCGGCGCGCGCGCCGAGCTGATCGCAAGGGCGCTGCAGGAGGAGATCGAGTTCGCCGAATCCATGGGCCTGCCGCCGCCCAACAGTGTCGACGATCCCAGTTGCATCGACACGCTCGGGCTGTGGATCTTTCCCATGGTGGCCTGCGCCATCGCGGTGTTCCTGGGCTACAACGTCAAGGTCTGGGGCTTTCCCCTCGTCGCGGTCGCCATCCTGATCGCCACCTACACGCTGCTGACGGTGCTGGTCTGGTACGCCTTTGGCGCCGAGGACATGAACAAGTACCTCGTCACCAAGCTGGGCGGCGAGCCGCGCCAGCTGATCGACGGGCGCCCCAACATGCAGGACATATTGGTGAACAATGCCCAGGGTCTGCTGGGCCGGTTCATGGGCATCCTGATGAATACCGTGTTCCCCTATATCGTGCTGGGGGCGCTGTTCGGGGTCTCTGCCGGCGGGCGATCCCTGATCAAGCTGGCGTTTCTCTGGACCAGGTCGCTGCGCGGTGGTCCGGCCCATGCGGCCATTGTCAGTTCGGCGATGTTCGGCACCATCTCGGGTGGGCCGGTGGTCAACGTGCTCTCGACCGGGGTGCTGACCATCCCGATGATGCTCAAGCGCGGGTTCAACCGCACTTTTGCCGGCGGGATCGAGGCGGCGGCCTCTTCCGGCGGGCAGATCATGCCGCCGGTCATGGGCGTCGCGGCCTTTGTCCTGTCGGCGATGACGGTGGTGCCCTATCGCGAGGTGATCATCGCCGCCGCGCTGCCCGCCGCCGCCTATTTCGGCTGCCTGTTCCTGACCGTCGTGTTCCAGGCCCGCAAGCAGGGGATCGAGGCGGTGGGCGAAGCCACCGAGGACATGCGCCTGACCCGGGCCGACAAGCTGCACTTGGTGATGATCTTTGCCCCGATCGGGCTGATCCTGCTGCTGCTGCTCACCCCCAAGGAGGCTGTGGGCTGCGGTCCGCTGGCCGGGCTTTGGGGGGTGACGCGGATCGTCACCGAAGCCGGCTGCCGGGCCGAGAGCCTGCCCTGGCTGCTGGAACTGTTTCAGAACTCTGCCGGCGATGCAGGCTCGGCGGGATGGTGGGCGATGGCGCTGCTGATCGTGCTGTTCTTTCTCGACCGAGAGATCCGCCAATCGCCCGGCAGGATCGTGACCGCTCTGGCCGAGGCCGGGCTGCTGGTCAGCCGGCTTTACCTGATGTTCCTCGCGGTCTCGGTGATCGATTTCTGCCTGAACCTGACCGGGCTGTCGAATTACATCGCCGTCGACATCATCTCGTGGCTGCGCGCCTCGGGCGGGCTGATCGGCGACAGCGCGCTGTTTCTGTTCCTCGCCCTGATGGCGACCATGCTGATGGCGATCCTGCTGGGCATGGGGATGCCCACGGTGCCGGCTTATATCAACGTGGCACTGCTGATGGGGCCGATGCTGGTGGGGCTCGGGATTGCCAGTTTCACCGCCAACATGTTCATCTTCTATTTCGCGGTGGCCAGCGCCATCACCCCGCCGGTCGCGGTGGCCGCCTTTGCCGCGTCCTCCATCACCAAGGCTGACCCGATGCGCACCGGGATCGCCTCGGTGCGGGCAGGGGTGGTGATCTTCGTCATCCCCTTCGTCTTTGCCTTCTACCCCGAGCTTTTGCTGATCGAGGCGGCGCAGCTCAGCCCGACCACCGGCGGCGCACGCTATCTCGAGGGGTACGACGGGTCGGTTCACATCGGCGCGATGGCCTTCGTGATCCTGCGGGTGGCCGTGGCGCTCTACCTGCTGGCCAGCGTCCTTGCCCGGCACGAAACACGGCCCATCGGTGGTGCCGAACTGCTGCTGCGGCTGGTGCTGGCGGTGCTGGTGCTGATGAAGGCGCCCTGGCTCAGCCTCGGCGCGATGGCCGCCGCCGCGGCGCTGGTGGCTTGGCACTGGTCGGGGCGAGGGGGCCGGGCGCCGGTGTGAAAGGGCAGGGGCAAGGGGACCAGCGCCCCGGTGTGAAATTTTTTCCGCCGCATGCGTATTTCCCCTTGCGGCCACAGCCGGATATTTATATCTCACGCCTCACTCAATGACGCGGGCGTAGCTCAGGGGTAGAGCACAACCTTGCCAAGGTTGGGGTCGAGAGTTCGAATCTCTTCGCCCGCTCCATTGAAGTGAAGACCCAGGACGCGGGCGTAGCTCAGGGGTAGAGCACAACCTTGCCAAGGTTGGGGTCGTGAGTTCGAATCTCATCGCCCGCTCCAATATCTTCCGAAGACCATCATCTTGACCGGGTGCCGGGCGCAATGCGCCCGGCACGGGTCTAGCTTTCCGCGCGGGCCAGCCCCTGCCGCCAGAACCGTGCCATCAGCAGAACGCCGGCCACCGCAAGGCCGCAGGCCAGCCCCAGCCAGATGCCGACGCCGCCGAATCCCAGCGGAAATCCCAGCACGTAGGAGGCCGGGATCCCCACCCCCCAATAGGCCAGCGCGGCGATCAGCATCGGTCCGCCGGTATCCTGCACCCCGCGCAACAACCCCAGCGCGATCACCTGCGCGCCGTCGACAAGCTGGAACAACGCCGCCGCCGCCAGCAACGTGGTGCCGATCACGAGGATCTGCGGCCGGCCCGGGTCGTCGGGATCGAGGAACAGCGAGATCAGCGGATCGGGCACCGTCAGGAACAGCACGATGGTCAGCGCCGAGGCCGTCAGCGACATCGCGATGACCACCGCCGCCCCGCGCGCCATATGCGTTCGGTCGCGACGGCCATAGGCATTGCCGGCGCGCACGGTGGCCGCGTTGCTCAGCCCCAGGTGCACCATGAAGGTGGCGGACGCCAGTTGCAGCGCGATCCCATGCGCGGCCAGCGGCACGGTGCCGAGCCAGCCCATCATCAGCGCCGAGGCCGAGAAAAGGCTGACCTCGGTCAGGCTGGTGATGCCGATCGGCACCCCCAGGCGGAACACCTGCGCGAACATCTCCCGGTCGAGGCGCCAGAGACGGCGGAACAACTCCTGCTCGGGCAGGGTGCGCAGCACGTAGATCACCACCGCCACCAGCGAGACCGCATGCGTCAGGATCGAGGCCAGCGCCGCACCGCGGACCCCCATTTCGGGCAGGCCCCAGTTGCCGAAGATCAGCCCATAGTTGGCCACCGCGTTGGCCAGCGCGCCGAGCACCGTGATCCACAATACCACCTGGGTCCGTTCCAGCGCGGCGAGATAGGATTTCAGCACCATGACCAGCAGGGCCGGGAACAGACCCCAGCCCGCGATCCGCAGGTAGCGCGCGGCATCCGCCGCGACCTCTTCGCCTTGCCCCAGGGCCAGCAGGATCGGCCCGGACCACCACAGCAACGGCATCACCAAAACGGCATAGAACACCGACAGCCACAACCCCATGCGGGTGGCGCGGCGCGCGCTGGTCTCGTCGCCTGCCGCGTTGGCCGCCGCCACCATAGGCATCACCGCCAAGCCGAACCCGGCCCCGGTCAGGAACAACACGAAGAAATAGCTGCTGGCCAGCGTCACCGCCGCCAGCGCCTCGACCCCGTACCAGCCCACCATGATGGTGTCGGTCAAGCCGATGGCGAATTGCGCCAGGTGCCCGCCCACCAGGGGCAGGCCCAGCAGCGCCACGGCGCGCGCATGGCCGCCATATGTCATCTGTTCGCGTGTCATCCCCTTGGATTAGGCGGCTTGCGTTGCTCCGGCAAGGCTCAGATGGCGCGCAACAGGATCGGCAGGGCGACGGCGAAAACCACGATCCCGGCCGCCAGCTCCAGCATTGCCGCCGCGCGCTGGGCGCCGGGGCCGCTCCAACGCTCGAGCGCGCCGGCGCGGAACAGCGCGGCGGCCAGTGCCACCGCCACCGTCACGCAGGCGGTGCCGAGCGCCATGGCAAAGGCGCCGGCGATTCCGGCCAGGGCGATTCCCATCTGCCATGTTACCACCAGCACAAAGATCGCCCCGGTGCAGGGGCGCGCGGCGACCGCCGCGATCACCGCCAGCGCATCGCGCAGACCATGCACCTGTGCAGCCTCTTCAAGGGTCGGGCCGTGGCGATGGCCGCAGCTGTCGCAGATGCCGTCGGCCTCGTGGTGATGGTGACCGTGGGGATGGTGAGGGTGCTCCCGCCCGAGCATGCGCCAAAGCCGCCGGGCGCCGCGCACCGCCAGCCAGAGCCCGACCAGCGCGATCATGCCGTAGCTGAGCGGCGCGAACAGGTCTTCTGCCGCGCCCACCAGTTGGCGTCGGCCCCATCCGAACAGGCCGAACGCGGCATAGACCAGCGCCACGGCGCTGGCCGCCTGTGCCAGCGACGCCCCCAGCGCCAGCACCGAGAGCCGCAGCACCGGCACCTTTCGCGCGACGCCGTAGCCGCCGATCACGATCTTGCCGTGTCCCGGCCCGGCGGCATGAAAGAACCCATAGGCGAAACACAGCCCCATCAGCGCGGTCAGGGCGCCGGGTTCGCCCGCCTTCAGCGCCCGCAGCCCCTGTGCCATGGCGACCTGCGCCCGGTGTTGGCCTTGGATTGCTGCCTGCGCCACCCAGTTGGCCCCGTCGAATGCCCAGAGCCAGAGCGCCGCCACCCCCACCGCGAGGGCTCCGACCCAGATCACTATTCGCATCGGATCGCCACCGTATCCGCATAGGCATCGCCGACGGCCGGGAAGTCGACCTCGACCTGCTCGGCGGTCCGTTCTTGCAAAAGGGCGGTGAGCCGCGCGTCGGCTTCGTCCCGGTCCGCCGGCATCACCTCGGCATTGCAAGGGCCGTCGACCGAGACGCCCAGCCCAAGCCCATAGGCAGTGTAATACCCCGGATCGTAGACCTGCAAAGTCAGCCCCGCCGCCGGCATCGGCACGGCCAGCGGTCGGAAATGGGACGAACGGATGCGCCCCTCCACAACCTCCACGCCACGGCCCTCGGGCGGCCCCAGGTCCACGGGCCCGTCGGCGGTGGACAGGTACAGATCGCCTTCGTAGCCGTCGATCCAGTTCAGGTCGAACCCGTCGAGCCGGGCCAATTCCTCGGGCGTCAGCACGCCGTCATAATCGGTATCCAGCCCCAACTCCTCGAAACTGGTCAGCGAGTAGAACTCGTCATACTCCCAACTAACGGTGACCCCGGTCGCAGTGCCGGCGGCATCCACCGTCAATTCCACGCCGGCCTCGACGAAGACATGCGGATGCGCCGTGGCCTCACCGGCCAGGGCGAGGGGGAAAACCAGAAAGGACAGACGCAGGACGACGGACATGGGTTGAGTTAAGCCGCATTCGCGCCCCAAGCAAGATCCGGCGCCGTCAGGCGGCGCCGCACCGCCGATCAGCGCGCGATGCGCTTGTCGGGATGTTGAGCCGTGCCGAGGATATGATCGGTGCGGTGCACGACATGTTGCGCCTGCCCGACGATCAGCGGGTCGGGTGCCCCCACCAACGCGTGATCCTTGTCCGGGTAGTCGATCGAGGACAGGAAATGCCGCATGCAGTTCAGCCGGGCGCGTTTCTTGTCATTCGACTTGACGATGGTCCAGGGCGCGTCGGCGGTGTCGGTGTAAAAGAACATCGCCTCTTTCGCCTCGGTGTAATCCTCCCACTTGTCGAGCGAGGCCTTGTCGATCGGCGACAGCTTCCATTGTTTCAGCGGATCGGTCTCGCGCGACTGGAATCGGCGCTGCTGTTCCGCGCGGGTGACCGAGAACCAGTACTTGTACAGATGGATGCCCGACCGGACCAGCATCCGCTCCAACTCCGGCGTCTGGCGCATGAACTCGAGGTATTCGTTGGGGGTGCAAAAGCCCATCACCCGCTCGACCCCGGCACGGTTGTACCAGGAGCGGTCATAGAACACCATTTCGCCGCTGGTCGGCAACTCCTGGACATAGCGCTGAAAGAACCACTGCCCCTTCTCCTCCCAGGTCGGCTTGTTCAGTGCCACGACGCGGGCCGAGCGGGGGTTGAGATGCTCCATGAACCGCTTGATCGTGCCGCCCTTGCCGGCGGCGTCGCGCCCCTCGAACAGCAGCACGAATTTCTCGCCGGTTTCCTGCGCCCAGAGCTGAACCTTGAGCAATTCGGCCTGCAACTGCGCCTTCTCCGCCTCATAGGCCCGGCGCCCCAGTTTCTTGCGATAGGGATAGCGGCCGGTCTCGAAGGCGCGGCGCACGTCCTCGCGGCTGGGCGGTGTTGCCGGACGGGACCCGGACGGGGCGGGTTGCGGCGCAGATGCCCCCTCTGGCGCGGGGGCTGCCACCGGGTCGGTCTTCTTGTCAGGCTCCGTCGGGGAGGGCACGGTGGCGGGGGTCGTCATGGGCAATGCTCCATCAATTTAAATCATTTAGGTGATGTTAACCTTTTTCCCGGTTCATCGCGTTGATTCCGATCAATCCCCGCCGCAGCGCGGCGACGTGTGACCCCGCGTCATCGCGGCGGGCCATTGCCCGGGGCCATCGCGCGGTTAGAGTGGGCGCATGAAAACCGAGATCATCGACCTGAACGGCCACCCGTTCCACATCCGCTGCTGGGGCGACCCGGCCAATCCTCCGCTCCTGCTGTTGCACGGGTTCCCCGAGTATGGCGGCGCCTGGGCCGATCTGGCACCACGGCTGGCCGACCGGTTCCACTGCATCGCGCCGGACCAGCGCGGCTATGGTCAAAGCTGGGCGCCGGACGACGTGGCGCTGTACCGCGGTTCGCAACTGGTCGAGGACATGGCGGCGCTGATCGAACAGATCGGCGGGCCGCTGACGGTCATGGGGCACGACTGGGGCGCGGCGGTGGCCTATGGGCTGGCGATGTTCCGCCCCGAGTTGGTCAGCCGGCTTATCATCGCCAACGGCGTGCACCCGGGACCGTTCCAGCGCGCGCTGGCCGCCGGCGGGGCACAGGCCGAGGCGTCGCAATACATCCTTGCCCTGCGGCGGGAGGGATCGGAGCAGCATTTCGCGGCCAATGATTTCGAGAAGATGAAGGCGCTGTTCCTTGCCAAGATGAACAACGCCTGGATGACGCCGGACAAGCTGGCCGAGTATACCGCCGAATGGTCGCGGCCGGGGCGGCTCAAGACCATGATCCACTGGTACCGCGCCTCGCCGCTGCAGGTCGCCGCGCCCGGCGCGCCGATCACCGACCTGCCCGAGATGCCGCGCGACCGGCTGATGGTGCGCTGTCCGCACCTGCTGATCTGGGGGCGGGGCGATACCGCGCTGTTGCCGGAGGCAACCGAGGGGCTGGAAGAGTTCGCCCCCGATCTCACGCGGGTGGAGTTCGAGGAGGCCGATCACTGGATCTGCCACCAGATCCCGGACAAGGTGGCGCAGGCGATCAATGACTGGATGCCCGCCGGTTAGCGCCCCTTGCGGGTGAACACCATCTTCTGATCCGACAAATCGCCCCGGTCGCCGATCCAGGCATAGGCCAGCAGCGCCGGGTCGCGGTCGCCCACGGTGATCCGGTGCAGGTGCTCGGGCGGGTTGAAGATCATCGAGCCGGGCGCATAAACCCCCTGGTGGTTCTCCGACACCGCGCCGGAGAGGCAGATGTAGCTCTCGGTAATGCCTTTGTGGGCATGGGCCGGATAGGTGCAGCCGGGTGCGAAAAGCACCACGCCGAGGATCACCTCGTCGATCACCACCGGCCCGTGCGGACCGCAAAGCTCGGCATAGGCATAGCCGCCGCTGAGCCCCTTGGGTACCTTTTCATAACCGTATTGCCAAGACAGCAGCGGCGTCACCGATTCCAGCGCCCGCACCACCGGGGCCAGGTTCTGTTCGCGTCCCAGGTCCAGCGCCCGTTTCAGATGCGCGGTGACCGGCTTGTCGGCGGGTGGCTGCGGCGCCACCACGGGGTTCTTGGACACCCCCCGGCGCAGCGCCTCGCGCACGGTGCGCTGGTGGCTACGGATGCGCGGGCTGCCCCCCGAGGGGAGAAAGCGGTACAGCTCATAGAATTCCCGGAACAGATAGCCCCAGTCCGGGCAATCCTTGAGGCGCAGGTCCGGGGCGATGTCCTCCTGAAGCATGGTCATGGTCTCTCCTGTCCGCGAAGGGGGTGTCTTGCGATCCTCGCTGAAGGAAACCTGCGCCGCACTCTCGCCCGGAAACGACATCCGGGGCCCTGACCCCGGCAGGGGGGCTGCGCGCCCACTTCCCCCTGCCGGGCCACTCTGGCATACTGGCCTTCAACCAAGAATGAAGAGCAGCCAGCAGATGCCCAACGACCTCCTCTCCGGAGCCGCCCAACCCGCCTATGATGCCTCCTCGATCGAGGTGCTCGAGGGGCTGGAACCGGTTCGCAAACGCCCCGGCATGTATATCGGCGGCACCGACGATCGCGCCCTGCACCACCTGGTGGCCGAGGTGCTCGACAACTCGATGGACGAGGCGGTGGCCGGTTACGCCAACCGCATCGAGGTCGAGCTGCACAGCGATTACTCGGTCACCATCCGCGACAACGGCCGCGGCATCCCGGTGGACCCGCACCCGAAGTTCCCCGACAAGTCGGCGCTGGAGGTGATCCTGTGCACCCTGCACGCAGGCGGCAAGTTTTCCGGCAAGGCCTACCAGACCTCGGGCGGGTTGCACGGGGTGGGGGCCTCGGTGGTCAACGCGCTGTCGGATTCGATGGTGGTGCAGGTGGCGCGTGACAAGACGCTCCACGAACAGCGGTTCTCGCGCGGGATTCCCCTTGGCCCGGTGCAAAAGGTCGGCGCCGCCCCGAACCGGCGCGGCACCACGGTGACCTTTCACGCCGACGAGGAAATCTTCGGTTCGCATCGGTTCAAGCCGGCCCGGCTGTTCAAGTCGATCCGCTCCAAGGCCTACCTGTTCTCGGGCGTCGAGATCCGCTGGAAGTCCGAGATCGACGACGGCGAGACACCGACCGAGGCAACCTTTCACTTTCCCGGCGGGCTGGCCGATTACCTGAACGAGACGCTGAACGGCGCCTCGACCTATTCCGATCAGCCGTTCTCCGGCACCGTGGAGTTCCAGGAGCGGTTCAACACGCCGGGCAAGGTGGAATGGGCGATCAACTGGACCCCGTCGCGCGACGGCTTCATCCAGAGCTATTGCAACACCGTGCCCACGCCCGAGGGCGGCACGCACGAGGCCGGGTTCTGGGCCGCGATCCTAAAGGGCATCCGCGCCTATGGCGAGCTGGCCGGCAACAAGAAGGCCGCGCAGATCACCCGAGAGGACCTGGTGACCGGGGGCTGCGCGCTGGTGTCCTGTTTCATCCGCGAGCCGGAGTTCGTGGGCCAGACCAAGGACCGGCTGGCCACGGTCGAGGCGCAACGGCTGGTCGAGGGCGCGGTGCGCGACCATTTCGACAACTGGCTGGCGGCGGATACCAAATCGGCCGGCGCGATCCTTGATTTCCTGGTGCTGCGCGCCGAGGAGCGGTTGCGGCGGCGGCAGGAGAAAGAGACCCAGCGCAAGACGGCGACCAAGAAACTGCGGCTGCCGGGTAAGCTGGTAGATTGCTCGGCGACCAACCGCGAGGGGACGGAACTGTTCATCGTCGAGGGCGACTCGGCGGGTGGCAGTGCCAAGATGGCGCGTGACCGCAAGACCCAGGCGCTGTTGCCGCTGCGGGGCAAGATCCTCAACGTGTTGGGGGCGGCGTCGAACAAGTTGAGCTCAAACGCGGAAATTTCCGATTTGACTCAGGCACTTGGCGTCGGTCTTGGGACGCGGTTCAACATCGACGACCTGCGCTATGACAAGATCATCATCATGACCGACGCCGATGTCGACGGGGCGCATATCGCCTCGCTTCTGATGACGTTCTTCTTCACCCAGATGCGGCCGATGATCGACACCGGCCACCTCTACCTGGCCTGTCCGCCGCTGTTCCGCCTGACGCAAGGGGCCAAGCGGGTCTATTGCCTGGACGAGGCCGAGCGTGACGAGTGGCTGGACAAGGGTTTGGGCGGAAAGGGAAAAATCGACGTCAGCCGGTTCAAGGGCCTGGGCGAGATGGATGCCAAGGACCTGAAGGAAACTACCATGGACCCGAAATCGCGCAAGCTGATCCGGGTGACCATCGACGAGGACGAACCGGGCGAAACCGGCGACCTGGTGGAGCGGCTGATGGGGAAAAAGCCCGAATTGCGTTTCCAGTATATCCAGGAAAACGCGAGGTTCGTGGAGGAGCTGGATGTTTAACTAGGAAGTTTCAGTTGGAGAAAATAACGCGACAAATTCGAAACAATATCTTTGATGGGCTGCGGCTTGAGAAGATATATTATGCAGGCGAACTGGGCGACGTTGATTTTTTGGGCAGACTTTTCGATCTACGTAGTATTCCCAGCTACGACCCAAGATTTAAAACCGCCGATCAGGACATCTGGCAGCATTGCGAAAACAACGACGATTGGCCGATGGACTGGGTTTTTTCGGACGCGCGATTTAATCTTCTTAACTGTTCCGATAGTACTTATTTAAGCTTCTTGTGCGAGACTGTTCATCCAGTCGTTCGACCAGACGTGTTTGAAGCATCGAAAATTGTTTCGCATTATAATGACCAACTGGCGCGAGCCGGTTGGAGACTAATTGAGTCTCAGAAAATTGCAGGAAGAGCTGTTTTTATTGCACAACGGACCACGGAATTTCACAGCCAAATTCAACGTGCTAGTACGGTTGCTGAAAAGCTGTCTTCGAACTGGATGCAGGCCGAGATCACGCGCATTCAAGATTCTATTGAAACGGATCCTGCATTGGCGATTGGAACGGCAAAAGACCTGATCGAATCCTGTTGTAAATCTATTCTTTCCCAGCTGCCGAACGCGGAACCTTTCCAAAAATCAGACGACTTACCAACTTTGTCAAAGAAGATGTGTAAAGCGTTGGCATTAGTCCCGGAAGACATCCCGAAAGAAGCCAAGGGCGCTGAAAGCATCAAGCGAACGCTCAGCAACCTCGCATCAATCACAAAAGGGATAGCGGAACTACGCGGCTTATACGGTACTGGGCATGGTCGCGACGGTAAGCATGTTGGCCTAGAGCCTAGACATGCGAGGTTAGCAGCCTCTTGTGCGATTGCATTTGTGGATTTCGCGACCGAAACATACTTGCAGCGCCACAAGGGCTGCTGAAGAAATGCGTTTCTGCGAGGAATGCAGGCGTAGGGCAGATGCTTACAAAAATCATTCAAGTTTACGTCGAAGCAACGTTGGAAATGGATATACTTCCAAAGCTCGTGTCCAATCTAG
>NZ_BAABWV010000023.1:0-53575 GCF_040365005.1 Aquicoccus sp. SU-CL01552
GCCGTCAACGGCGATGACATCCCCGTCCCTGAGGAGCGCGGTGACATCGGCCAGCACCTTGCCGAACGCGGCGTCGAGGGCCTTCGGGTCGATCATCCGGAATACTTCCGAGAACGTGTCGTGTGACGGGATGGCATGTTTGAGCTTCAGGAAGCTCCTGAAAAAGCTCTCTTTTGCGCGCCCAAACGCAGCCATCTCGGCGCAGGATGCCGAGCCGCAGAGCACGGCAACAAAGGCGATGACGAGGAGTTCACCGAGATCGTGGCGTGCGTTGCTGGCACGTGGATCCGGAATGTCGTCGAAGGCGGACAGGAAGATTTGCATGGTGCTGATGGGCTCCCAGGAATGAATCCACCACTCTGAATCCATCCCACCATCAGACGCAAGGAGGACGGTTCATGCCTTCAGTTCCAAACGCGATTCCCCTGTCCTTGGGATAGATGTATCGCGCGATTGACTGGACGGATTCTGCCTTCCCAGCCCAAAAGTGGTTCAGGCTTCCCAACACGGCGAATGGCCATATTGCGTTGATCGCGATGATCCAGCAGCTCTCCGACCCCGTGAAAGTTGGATTTGAGGCTACGGGTGGCCATGAATGGGTGCTCTGAACGGAACTGTCGATGCAGGGATTATCACTGTCCAGCTGTCTCCGGCACAAATCAAGGCGTACGCGCTTTCCCGGGGCACGTTGGCGAAGACCGACCGAATTGATGCCGAACTCATCGCCCGGTTCATGGCATTCAGACGGCAACCACAGAGGCGGTTACTTCAGACCGGAGTCCGGGCGAGAACTGCCAGATGAGAATCTACGTATTCTCAGAACCTTGACGACGCGGAGGGGGCAACTTGTCGATATGCGCAAGCGGCTCAGAGCCCAGATTGGCGCGCGCAGGAAGCAGGGTGTTTCTACCGACGTCGAGACCATGGAGAATGACCTCAAAGAGGTGCTCGATACTCAGATCGATGACTCAAAACGGCGGATCGAAAACGTCATCGCGCAAGTGGAGACTTCGCCGCCAGCGCGAACCTACTGCGATCAATACCGGGAATTGGTCCGGTCTCGGTTGCGATGCTGATTGCCGAATTTCCCGAATTGGGCCGGATGACCTCAGGCGAAGCCGCCGCCATGCCCAGCCTGGCGCCGGTTCCTCATGACAGCGGGGCGATGCGAGGCAGGAGAACGATTGCGGGCGGACGACGATCTTTTCGGCATGTGCTGTACCAGGCTGCGCTCGCCGCCGCCAACCACAAGCCAGTCGCAAAGCGTCTCAAAGATCGCGGGAAGCCACACAGAATCGTCATTATCGAAATTGCACGCAGGCTGGTCACAATCGCAAACGCGATCATCAAGACCGGTACACCTTGGCAGCTTCGGTCCGGTGAATACACACAGTTGTTTGTGATGTGCGCGGATGCCATCAAGGGCGTTACCCGAAGTTGCACCCCTCCGTGGGACATAACCGATTTTGGCGCGGTGATGCCGGGGTCTAATTGCGTTGGGCCATGCTCGATACGCCCCTCTCCCGCTCTGACCTCATCACCTACTTCGCCCTGGCGCCCGGAAGGCCTGGGGACAGGCGGCCGCTGGCCCGCGTGCTGCGGGATCTGGGGCTCTCCCTGCGCGGCGGCACCACCCGCTGGCCGGTCGTGTGGCGGGCGCTCGGGTTGGCGGAAGACCAGGATCCGGCGCATTTCGCCGAGCTGACCGCGCCGTTTCTGACCGCGCGCGGTGTTGCCGAGCTCCTGGGGGTTGCCGACCCGTCCATCATCTACCGCTGGGAGAAGGGCAAGCCGCCGACAGGCTCCGGACCGTTCCCGTCCGCCATCGACCTTTCCAACGGCCGCAAGGGCGCCCGCGCCAAACGCTGGCGCCGGGCCGAGGTGCTGGCCTGGCACGCGGGCAAGCCGCTACCCCGCTACGCGAAGCCCGCGCCGGTGTTCGGCGCCCTGACCCCGACACAATGAGGGGGCACCGCGATGGACTTCTGCCCCCCGGACACAGCGATCCGCGCCCTGGCGACCAAGGATACGCGCAAACGACCGGGACACGACCGCCCGGCCGGTTTCACCGGCGGCAACCTGCGAGGCCTGTGTGTCCGAAGCGCGTTTTGGCGACCGAAACCGCGCTTGAGCGATCCACACACCCCTCCCCGTTTCACATCACGAGCAAACAGAAAAGGACACCCCCATGCTTGATCTGACCGGCCGCCCGGCCGCCTCCAGCCTGGCCATGACGGCCGCCGCTCCGGCCCTCGCGGGGCCCACCCTCGCGGATCTTCACGCGCATGTCTCGGCCCGCAGCGATCTCAAACCCTCGGTCAAGACCCGCTACCTCGGCGCGATCGACGAGGCGGCGCGGATCGTCAACAAACCGCTGGCCCAGGTTGCCGCCGACCTGAACCTGGTCGAGGAGCGGTTTCCGCTCGACGGCTACGACCCCCTGCAGTGGCCCAGCAACGCGGCCTACCTGCTCTTCCGGCGCCGGTTGCAGGCACCGCTGAGGGAATTCCTCGGTGTGCATGCCAAGCTGGCGGCCCTGCGGGCGCAGCAGGACGATTGGACCCGGCTATTCGCGGCGGTCGCGCCGCTGACCGAGGGGAAAGTCGGAAAGAGCGCCGACTGGCATCCGATGAAGCTGGCCGCGCTCAAGAGCTTCGCGCTGGTCGCCCGCGCCCGGGGTCTCCAGCCGCGCGACCTGACCCTCGCCGCCGCGCGGCAGATCGATGGCGATTTCCAGGGCAACAAGCGAGAGTCGAACCGCCGGACGCTGCGGCGGCTGGACGAGCTTCGTGCTTTTCCGCAGCTGCTGCCGCTCCTGCCGGCCCAGCCGATCGGGTTCTCGGCCGAGCAGGTGGCGCCGTCCCGCCCGGCATTGCCGCACCACTGGGAGGCGCAATTCCTGCCCTGGATCGATGCCGTCACGAAATCCGGCTGGGACCCGGTCGACCAGGTCTTTGCGGATGACCACGCGGGCCATGCCCATGTGCTGCGCGCCGCGTTCCGCACCGCCCTGCGGATCGGGCTCGAGATCGGCGCCGTTTCGGAGAGCGCGGATCTGCAGGCGGTGCTTGCCGACGACGAGGTGCTCTGCGCCATCGCCGGCGAGATGTTCGCCCGGCGTCAGCGGTCGAAGCGGGACGGTCGCCTCGCGCCGCGCACGTCCCGCAAATACCTCAAGGGGTTGAATCAGGTGCGCGACCACCTCGGCCTCGACACGACCCTTCTCGGCCAGGTGCTGGCCAACAACGCGGTGGCGCGCGAGGGCAAGAAGGCCGACAAACGCATGACGCAGAAGAACCGTCAATTCTGCCAGGCGCTGGTCGAGCAGCGGTCGGTGCGGCAGCGGTTCCTCGGGTCGTTCGGCAAGCTGCGCGCGGAAGCCGAGGCGATCCTGGCAAGGGCCGCGCTGGAACAGCGCAAGCTCACCGGCCACGAGGTGGCGCGGGTGCGCCTGCTCGGCACCTGTGCCTGCTTTGCCGCCCTCGAGATCGGCGGGGCACCAATCCGGGTCGAGAACGCGATGGGGCTGACCTGCATCGGCGAGGATGCGCAGATCCGCATCCCCGACAAGGGCAAGAAAAAGATCGAGGTGCTGATTCCACCGGAGTTCACGAAAAACAAGGTCGAGATCACATTCCCGATCCGCGCAAACGCATATGGCTGCCACGACACGATCTGCTGGTATTGCCGGGTGATCCGGCCGCTGTTTCCGCATGCCGAGACCGGCCCCTACCTGTTCCCGGCGGTCAAAACCCCCGGGAGCCACCTGAACCCGGATTTTTTCGGGGCGGAGTTCGCGGCGCTGATGCGCACGGTGGGGAACCTGCCGATGACCCCGCACCAGATGCGGCACGGCCAGACCTCGCTGCTGCTCAACACCTATCCGGGCGAGATCGAGGTGATCGCCAAGCGGATCGACGATGCTCCGCAAACCCTTCGCCAATACTACGGCTGGCTCAACGCGCTGAAGCTCGTCGAGCGTGGCCAGGATCTGCTGGTGGGGCTGATGAATGACTGAGACAACCTATGACACCCGCAGCCGCGAGGAGATCCTCGCGGCCGATGCCTTCGCGCCGTTTCGCGACGCGCCGGGGTTGCCCACGCTTGGCCTGCGGGAACTTCGGACGCTCGACCGGTTCTTCCGCTTCGCCGCGGACCGGGGCGTCACCGTGCCGGGGCCCGAGGATTTCCTGGCCTTCACCGAGAAAGACCGCTCGACGCGACGGCTCGACGATCTGCGCACCGCCTTCGACCGGTTGCTGCCCGCGGGCACGCCGGTGCAGGAGACGGTGCGGGCGGCGATCCGGGCAAAGCGCCCGCGCCGCCGGGCCTGTGATCGGCGCAGCCGGGAGGACCTGCGCGCCGACCCACGGATGGCGCCCTATCGCGACCTGCCCGCCTTCGACGACGTGCCGCTCGAGGACCTGCGCGTGCTCGCACGGTTCCTCGCCTTTGCCGAGGCACGCGGGATCACCGTGCCGGCCGAGGAAGACTACCTTGCCTTCGCCGCCGATACCGCGTCCCCCCGGCGCCTGCGCGGCCTCAAGTCCGCCCTCGACCGGTTGCTGCCGGGCAACCCGGCGGTGCATGTCGTGCTCGCGGCGGCAATCGCGCGCAAGACCCCGGCGCGCTCCAGGGCAGGCCGGAAACCGCGCCCCGCTGCAAAGCGGCGCGTCGTCCCCTCCGAGCTCCCCAAGGACTGGCAGGCGCTGCTTCGGCAGATGCGGCTTGGCGCGCTTCCGATGCATGTTGCGGCTCCGGCAGCCTCCCGGATCGACAGCATGGAGGATGTTCTGCGCGAATACGTGAAAGTCCAGCGCGACGCGGGGGCGCCGCCCAAGATCTGTGTCGACGGCGTGCGGCGGCTCGAGACCTCGCGCAAGGCGCATGCCGAGGCGCGGGGGGAAACAACATACCAGGACCAGGGCAACCGCCCCGCGACCCGGCATACCGCCACCATGCGCCTGCGGCAGTTCGGTGAGGCCCTCGGGCTCGAGCCGCGGCTGCTTGCAGAGCTGCGCGCCCACGAGAACGCGCTGCGTCGGCAACTCGGCACCGTCGTGCCCCTGAAGTTCGGCAAGCTCGACAAGCTGCCGGCCCTCTCCGCCACGTGGGGGCTTGCCGCAAGCCTGCTCGAACAAAGCGCGCACGCGTCCCGGCGCCAGACCGGGCTGCGGCTGCTGAACGAGGCGGCGGTGATCGCGCTCTGGACGCTTCTGCCGCTCCGCCTTCGCGACGGGCAACTGCTGTGGAACCGCGATATCCGCTTCAACGGCACGCACTACCGAGTCGATATCAAGACCGGGAAGGAAGAGGAGCCGCTGCAAGGCGCGTTGCACCCGGTTCTGACCCCCTTCCTCGACGCGCTGGTGCTGCGCGGCATGGATCCCGCCTGGCTCGACGAGCTGCGCCGCCGGGCGATGGAGGAGGGTCTCGCGCTCTTCCGCGCGTCGAACGGCCGGATGCTGGCGGCCAGCTATCCCTCGAACGTCTGGCGGCACCACTTCGGCACCGGCGCGCATATCTCGCGCAGCCGGGTTCATTCCGAACTGGGCCAGCTTGGCCCCGAGGGCGTGGAGGCGGCGCTGGCGCTCAATGCGCAGCGCGATGCGCGCACCGCCGCCAGCTACCAGAGCGCCGCGGTAGAGGTGGCCCGGCGCCGGCGGGGCCAGGACATGGTCGACGCGCTGCTCGCCGAGGCCCTCGGGGAATAGCGGCGCAGATCCTCCGCCATGATCTTGCCTGGCCCCCCGCGCCTCCCAGCCCCTTCCGGAAAATGTTGATCAGATGTTGGCGTTATCAATTCTTGCGACGCTAAAGTGCAGGCACTTGTGTCATTTTTTGTGTTGCCATGCGTGTATCACTATGTACATCAGTTTGCACGGCAATCCGCATGAAAGCGAGGTCATCATGCCTTCACCGCTGAATATTCGTGACATCGGTCAAGATCGCAAGGCGGCCCTCGAATTGGAGGCGAAAGCCACAGGCCGTTCTATTGCGGAGGTTGTTCGGGACTGGATCGACGCTGGCATTGCACGGTCCAGAGCTGAGCGCGACCGTGCCGCCTGGATCGCGTCCGCTAAAGAAGGCATTGCCGATGAGAGCCTTCATCTCGAACAGAACGGACCCAGTCTCGCTCGGTTCAGGCAGGTTTGAGCGAGAACGATACAATGCAAGGAAGCATCCATCGCATGCGCGATGGCAACGAGATCGTGTGCCGTGTTCAGACGGATCTCGGCATTGAGACGCCCTATATTCTTTGTGCGCCGGTCCTCCCTCGCTCCGAATGGGGCGCGCTGGTTCCAAAGCTGCATATTCCCATGCATCTGGAAGGTGTCCCGCACGTCATAATCATGTCACAGTTGGTTGCGCTTCCGGGCACACAAATCGGTTCTGTTATTGGTGATGCGTCGGCCTGGCGCGACGAGATAGTCGCTGCCATTGATCTCCTGGTTTCTGGTTTTTAGCCCACGAGCAACCCATCAACATTTACCGACAGGGGCTGGCCCGCGCCTCCCCCCTTACCAGGCCGGGCGGACCGGTTTCAGGATGGGGGTCACCTCGGCCAGGACCCGCACCGCGGTGTGGTTCGAGGCGCACTCGGACGATCGCGACCGGACCACGTCGAGCGCCTTGACCCGCCGCCGCACATGCAACTGCAGCAGTTGATGGAGCCGGGCAACATGGGCGATGGAGCGCCCGCGCGCCAATTCCGAGCGCGGATAGGCCCGGCTCGGTTCCCGGATCGCGTCACAGCAGGCGCAGTGCTCTGCGCAGTAGAAACGGCCTGCGCGACCGAAGCGTCCCGCTGGAAGGGACAACCGCCACTTGCGATTGCAAGCCTCCTGCGCTGCCGCGCTCGAGCAACATTTCCTCGACCTCGCGCAGGCTCGGATTGAACCGGAATACAGCCAGACCGCCTGGGCGATGATATGGACGCCACGCGGCGTCACGCAGAGCTTAGTGGTCCACCGCCCTCAAGATCGCTTGCCAGTCCTGCCCTGCGCCCAGAACACGCAAGATCACCAGGTGATCCTCCTCGGTCCGGTAAATGATCAAGTGCTCTGCGCTGGAATGAATGCGGACAGGTGGGTCGAACTCGGAACGTCCACGTACCACCTCCGGCATGAAGAGCAACCGCTCGAGGGTATCTTCCAGGATGTCGGTATAGCGGTCGGCCTGCAGGAACGACCACTGCTGCGCCGTGTATAGCCAGATGTCTTCCAGATCGTTTTGGGCCGCAGGCGTCAGCCTGAAGGCGGTCAGGCTATTTGCGGTCATGTCGCTCCCGCATCCGTGCCTTGAACGCCTTGAAGTCGAACGGCTCGGGAG
Source organism: Aquicoccus sp. SU-CL01552 (assembly GCF_040365005.1). Taxonomy (NCBI): domain Bacteria; kingdom Pseudomonadati; phylum Pseudomonadota; class Alphaproteobacteria; order Rhodobacterales; family Paracoccaceae; genus Aquicoccus; species Aquicoccus sp. SU-CL01552. The sequence goes on from NZ_BAABWV010000023.1 coordinate 7,333, forward strand.
CACCGCTGTTCACGCCCTCGTCGATCGCCTGCTGCAACGCCTCGATCGCTTGCGCGCGCTCCTGATCGCGGCGAATGAGATGGCGCACATAGTCGCTCGTGTTGCTGAAGCTGCCGTCCTTCAGCCGGGATTCGACCCAGGTCTTCATCGGATCGGGAAGGGAAACATTCATCGTTGCCATGGAGCATCCTCCTTCATCCAATCCCCATAGCATGATTTGACAATAATTGGTAAGAACGATGGCAATGCTTGTCATATCTACCAACATATGAAGTCCGCTTTTGCGCGCCCCAAGCGGTTGATATCCCGGCCACAACGAAACCTCCTGATCCGAGTCTTGGCCTCAGGGCCCGTTGCATTCACGCGTTGCCGGCACCTTGCCGAATGCTCACTTCGGATCGAAGCTGGGAGGCAGGCATCCGATTGGTTTGCGGGCGACGGTGCCGCCCGCGCATGAACGCCTGTTCGCCGTCGCCAGCGGCTTCGGATCGAAGATCCCCGTCCAGGACACGCGAGACGAGACCGTCAAGGCCGCGGTTGCGGGCCCGGGCGACAAGCTCCGTCCTGGGCCGGTCGCCGGGCTGGCAATGGATCGAAATCCCGACGTCACGCCCCCCCCCCGGCATTCCACCGAGACGGATGATCGACAGCGCAGAGATCAGCGTCTCGGCGGTGGCGCGGCCGATCAGGCGGCACGGTACAGCATATCAGGCGTCGGCAGGTCGATGCGGTAGCGGCTCAGCAAGGTGTGCCATTCGCCGAGAAACGCGAAGATGGCCTTGATTTCGGCGACCCGCCGCTCGGCTTCACACGCCTCCCTTACCGGGTCCGAAAAGATCCGGACCTCGCGGATATCGGGTTGATCACTGGAATAGTCATAGAGGACCGCGATAGTGAAATTCGCAAAATGCGCCGTCTCGAATTCGCCGTTGGGTGCGCCGAGCACCCAGTGAAATATCCGGGCCAGCGCACCGGCCTCGAGGTCGTGGGGGAGGAGGGTATTGAGAAGCGACCTTGCGTGCGGCGCCAGGCGGATCACCGTGCCGTCGCAACTGCGACCGTCGCCGGTCCCGATCAAGGAGCATTGGTACTCGGAGACCGCGCCGCCGGTGTAGCGCGCGCCCAAGCCGTGCATGAGTTCGAAGCCGAGCAGGTCTCCCGCCGCGGCTTGTTCGAGATTGGCGAGCCCCGCGGACATGCAGCGGATCACGGGCTGGACGGGCAAGGGCCAGCCGAAATGCAGGGAGGGGCGAAGATGAAGGTTGGACATGGAAGAAAGCCTTTTGTGTCGGGTGTGAAGAAGAGGTGGGATCACTTGCGCAATCCGGGAAATCGCCGAGCGACCGCAACGGGATAGGCGCGGCAGGGGGGGACCTGGGAGAGGAGGCGCTGTAGACCACCGACCTCTTCCGGCGGGGAGGAGCCGGTCAGCCGATGCCGGCGAAACGACGCCTGTCGACGACCCGCAGGCTGTACTCCAGGAGGCGCTCGTAGGGAGGCGGAACATGATGTGTCCTTTGTTTCTTGGCCGCGAAGGGCGGTGATGGAGCCTGCGGGCCGCAGGCGGGGAGGCGGGTGAGCAGCAGGCTCGGAAGGTAAGTCGGATCGGGGCGCGACGCGGCAAAACGATTTCCTGCAGCGGCGCGATTTTTCCCGCAGCGGTGTACGCGCCGGGGAGGGCACCCAACTGCATCGGGACGCCAGGCCGCTTCCCCTTCGATGGTCCGTCCGAGGCGTTCCTCGCGGGCGCCGCGATCATCTGCGTAATCGCGACCGGATCGGCGGCGGCGCCGTTCTTCATGAACGACGATCGCCTGACCTGCGTGGCTTAAGGCGCATCGGCCGCGCGCTCCCCGGGCAACCGGGGATATCGTCCTGCCGCACGGCACAACGGTCGGTCGCCATGGCGCCCCCTGCGGGGCATGGCGACCGACCCGTCAGTGCGTCATGTCGTGGGAACGGGCCCGGGGCGGCTGACCCGCGCAGGCCCGGGCCAGGTATCCCCTTGACCTCTCCGCTGACGCGGCCCCGACCGACAGCAGGTTCCGCGCCTCCCGCCGGCTCTCCTCCGTCCGCTCTTGGAACAGGTTCAACGCGACACGTTCGGACACCCGTCCGACGTAGCGCATCAGGTCCGACAGGATTTCGGCCTTTTGCGGTTTCGAGGTGGTATCGTACTGCGCTTTGTACATGTGAACTGTCCGTCTCACCGACGCGAACTCCGCTTCGATCGTCTCCCGGCCCCAGATGGAGCTATCGCTCGGCTGAACACGCGTCCTGGCCGCCGCGATCAGCTCACCTGCGATCCCAAGAACACGTTCTGAATCCGCCTGGAACACCGGATGGGATCTCAGGTCAGCCTGCGACACCCTCCGGCGCGGATCATCGTCCGCGATACGCCCGTCTCGGTGAAGGTCGATCACCGTTCTGGAAAAGCCCTGGCCTGTGTGTGCGGCGATCTCGGTGGCCAGGAGCTCGGGAGCGCGGTGCCGGGCCGCCAGGGCTCCCCGGTCGTTGATCGCGATCGCAACACTCAAGATCTCTCGCGCATGTCGCCGACCGCGTTGCGAGCCGTCGCTGGCCAGCATCAGCGCGATATCCTCGGATGCCGCGGCGAAATACCCCAGAACCCCCATCCCGAAGGCCCCCGGCGCGGCGAGTTTGCGCGTCAGCTTCGCATGGGCCGCCCGTTTTGCCTGGTAGAGCCGCGCTTGGGTCGGGTTGCGGCCCCCTGCCCGCTCCAGGACCTCGGCAAGCGCCGCATGCGATGCGTTCAAAAACTCCGGCGTGACCTCCGGCAAAGGCCGGCGCGGATCGATGAAATCGGGCACGAGACGGAAATCATCTGTCGCGATCTCGCCCGAGCCACGCATGCGCATCGCCGCCTCGCGGCAGGTGACGCCCTCCGCGACCGCGCGCGGCAGGATCGGAACGAGGGCAGGTTGTTTGGGCATCCGGGGTATCTCCTTTTCTGACTGAACGGGAGATGGAGCCCACCCCGGCGGACCGCGCCCCCCTTTTGATCGAAAACTCGCGGAAGGCACGATCGGACGTGATCGGGTCTGATGGGCGGAGAGCCTGGTCGGACTGGTCCGGCGCAAACAACCGATCAAGCTCCTACGATGATTTCAAACCATTGAGAAAAGGATGATCCGAAGGGGGCCGTTTGGCCCTGCGCGTCTTGGTGCGGACGCGCAGGTCGAAACGCCCCTCCGGAGCGGGAAGGGAGACCGGTCGGTGCGCCGAAACAACAAGAGGAGAGCGCAATGCTCGACACATCCAACCCCAACCCCGTCAAAACGCCGGTGATCGCCGATTGGCGAGACCGCCTGTCCTGCGGGGACATCGTCCTGTTCCGGTTTCCGCCGGCGGGCACGGCCAGCTCGGCCTGCCCGGTGCCACAGCCCTGCCTGGTGCTCGACATCGAGTTCCTCCGCGGCCGGCGCTGCGCCGTGCTGGCGCCGGCCCGGCCAACGCGGCAGGGAGCCGAGCCTGACCGCCGGATCACGGTGGACCGCCGAACGGACTGGCGCGCCGCCGGGCTGGCCGGCGCCACGCGCTTTTCGATCGGGGCGCGGCAGATCGTGCCACTCGCCCATGGCGGGTTCGTTCCCGTCCCCCCCGTCGGCACCCCGGTTCTCGGGCGGCTGCCGGAGGCCGCGATGGACCGGTTGCAGGCGGAGCGCGCCCGCCTGCACGCCCTGCGCGACATCCGGCGTGACCAGGAGTGGGAGCACAGCCAGGATCACCGCCGGCGTCGGCGCGCCCCGCTCCGGGATCGCGATTTCACCGTCGAGCGGCGCAACATCCGCCGACCGCTCCCCCTGCCGCCGCGCAGCCCGGGGTAACCCCGGCGTCGCCCCCCTCGGGAGCGCGCTCCTTCTCGCTTCCCAGCCCGGCGCCCCCAAGGCGCCGGATGCCCCCCCATTCATCCCATCGAGGACTCCACCATGATTCAACACTGCGATTACACACCCGCTTTGCGCCCTGTCATCTCCGCCACCACGCTGTTCCGCCGGCTGGCACCGCCCTGTGCCCGGGAAGTTTCAGGCCAGCTGTATCGGCTCGGTATCGTCAACTCCGACGATCTGCTCCATGCCCTGGCGACCGGGGTGCAGCATTTCGCGGCGGAGCAGGACCTCCGCTTCTCGGCGGATTTCCGGACCACCTGGCCCGAGGCGTTGCAATACCTGCGGACCGGGCGCAGCGAAGCGGACTGGGCCCGCCTGGTGCCGCAAACCGATCACGCGCCTCAAGCCGCCGCGCACAAGGTCGCGCGCGGGGCCTCGCAGATGGTCCAGGTCCTGGAAGCGGCGCGCGAAACGGCGGGGCTGAGCCCCCGCCGCGCGGTCACGCTGGGCGGCTGGTGTCTCACGGCGGTGGTCATCGCTCAGGTCGGTCCACGCGACGCGGAAGCCGCCCTCAAGGATCTCGCCGCAACGCTTTGAACCTGCCCCGCCCGGACCTTCACCAGGCCGGGCGGCCACTTGCTCGGCCGGATGTCTTCTGCTCGCCTCTGACAAGGCAAATCCACCGGTCGGACCCCGGCGGGCAAACCCCTGTCAGGGGGTCAAACATCCCGGCCATCTCGATGTGTGGGGATGTCTTTCCGTCTCGGATGTCTGACGTGTCTATTCATGTCTGGCCAAGGAAAGCCAATCCTTTACAGGAGGTTGCCACGCGTCGCGACGGGATTTCCCCACCCGCGGACGACAGGCTGCGGGGCCGCAACCAAAAGATGCGGGGTCTGGGCAGAGGTTTGCGGGTGCCGGCCCGCGCCGCGCGGGCTGGGCGCCGGATCATGCGGGATCTGCCCCCCGCGTTTCCGCCGGGCCCCATATCCCCCCACCTCCCCTCCGGATAACACTCTGGAGAACAAGACAATGCCTTTGGACAACGGAAAGGTCTGCGTAAGCCACAACCTGCTGGACTGGCTGTTTCAGGCCGGGGCCTCCGCGCCGACGATACGCCTGCTGATCGCCATGATCCACCACCAGGACCAACTCGGCCTCTGGGACATCATGTACATGGACGATGCCCATGCCGCGCGCACCCATGCCACGGGAAGCGTTCTGCGCGGTCGCGTCGGGCCAAAGCGGGACAACGGCGCAAGAGCGCTCAAACGCCTGGTCGAAGAAACCCGGGAAACCGGGTTGTTCGACAATATCCGCCTGCAGAACCGCAACACGGTTCTGTGCTGGCAATTCGCGCCATGGGTACAAGACCTGATGCATCATCGATGGGAGGCGGATTTCGCACTGCTCGAGCTCGAACACGTCGCGCAGTGCCGGTCGGACCGAACCCTGCGGCTCTATATCGAGGCCCGGAGCCGCTACAACATGAACGCCCCGGCCTTCACCGGGACGGTTCCCGGCAGTTGGCGGCGGTATCGCCACCCCTTGCTCACCAGTTGCCAAGACGTCGCGCGCCTGGTCGGCACGGTGTTCTTCATCGGCCTGGTCCCCGATCCGCACGAGCCAGGCGAGGTCTCCCTGGTCTTTCGCATGCGGCATCCCGGCACGACTTGGTATCCCGGCGCGCTGATGAAGTTCCCGGCTGGCACGCGGGTGTTCCGGGCCGATCCCGCGACCGCGCGCGAGATCGATCCGCGGACATTCGAAAACGACGCGCTCGGGGGCGAAGATCCGGCGGAGCTGGAGGTCAACCTGGCCGCCAACCTGCCTTGAGCCCATGGGAAGAACTCGCAACGCGCCTGTCGCTCCGCCTTTGCCCGCGCGCGTCGTCCCTGGTGCCGAAATCCCTTGAAACACGGGGCTGATGCCGGGTCGCGAAAAAAAAATCAACAAATTTCTTTTGCCCGCCGGAGAACGGTCCCAATTCTTTTTCGAGCCGAGTGCTCAGTCCTCCGAAGACCCGCGCTCAAGGGCCAGACATCACCGGCCGCGCGGGCCAAAAAATGAAGGATGGGATTGTGGCGACACGCCGTTTGATCCTACCTTCTCCTCGGGGCCAGGCCTCGGTGTAAGCCGCCGCATAGGCGGCTGAGAAGATGAAAATGTTTCGACGATTTCGTCGGACCGCCCATCGGGCGTTGTCTTCAGTGAGCCGCCGCACAGGCGGTTGAGAGATGGGATCAAGTGGCACGCCGCCGGGTCCCATCTCCCCCTCGGGGCCCAGGCCCCATGTAAGCCGCCGCATAGGCGGCTGAGAAGATGAAGATGTTTCGACGATCTCGTCGGACCGCCCATCGGGCGTTGTCGTCAGTGAGCCGCCGCACAGGCGGTTGAGAGATGGGATCAGGCGGCACGCCGCCGGGTTCCATCTCCCCCTCGCCTCCCCGCGAAACCTTGCACCCCCGCAGCGGTACCCCTCGAACCGACATGCCCCACCAGTCTGCTTTTTCGCGCGGCGCTCGGGTCCGACATTCCTTTGCCGAGGCAGATTGGCCTCAGGCCGCAAGGCCGCAGCGAAGCGCCGCGACGATCCCCTCGAGCCGGATCCTGGATCCGCACACCCACGGATCGAGATCCGAAGAAGCCGGACCGGCCGCCTCGAGCGGGATCATCCGCACACGGTCCAGCAAGCGGTCGAGACAGGCCAGCGCCCCGCCGAGCAGCCGCCTGACATCGTCCGCAGTCGCATCCGCATCCAGGTGCAGCCCGTGAAGGGCTTCCAGGTCGTCGATGGCATCCTCATGGCCGGAAACATCGAGCAGATCCTCCAGGTTGCCGATCTCGGCGTCGAAGTAGGCGCCGAAACGACCCAGGGCCGCGTGGAGAGGGGACGCGCCCGCAGCGGGCGTGACGAAATCAGTGAAGACGATCGAGTTCATTGCAAACCTCCATTGCGATGGATCCGGGGCATTCGCCCGAGGGCCGCGTCGGAAAACACGGCGACAATCGCCGCCACGGCCGTCAAGGTAAGGATCGCGAGAGTTCGATCCGGGTTGGGAACTTCCATGCCTGTTCCTGTTTGAGGCGGATATTGGCCGCTCGCCCGGATGACGAAGAGGAAATGTTCACCTGAGTAGCGAAATGTTGTTGGCTTTGCGGTTTTGCGGTCGGCCTCGACATGATGTTTCGAAGGAATCGGTCGATCAAATCTGGCCCGCAAGGTGGTGCCCCGGCGATCTCCGACACCCACCGCAGGGTCACGACCGTCGCCTGCCTCGAAACGCTGTTCATCGCCGATTTGTGCGATCCGGGTACGGCCCTGCGATTGCCAGCCGAATTCCCGAGGGCGGCGCGTCGACGGAACGCGGTCACGCTGCCATTCCGTATCCTCGGAGGTCAGGAACAGCGGCTCATTCACCAGGTCCGCAGCACCATGATCGGGCGGGCGCGGTCACGGGCGCCCCGTTGGGCGGCCGTTCCGACCTGTTGAACGCGGCCTTCGCAGGGGCCGGCATGGGTTTTTCCCCGCGCGCATTGGACCCGGCTCCTGTTCATGACGTCATGGACGCAGGCAAACCTTGAAACCACGCGCAACGCCGGCGTCATCGGCACGCGTCGCGACAACAGCGCCATCGCCGGTCGCTCGCCACCGAGGTGACTGAGCGGCGGCCTTGACCCCTCAAGGGGGAAGATCACTGCGGTATCGATCGCCATCAGGATGGCAAATCAACGGTCCTGACCCCTCAAGGGGAAAAATCACCGGCGGATGAGCAACACGACGGCGCCATCAGCCGTTACCTTTCATATGGAGGGTTTTTCTCTCGCCCAAAAGGAAATCGAAAAAAATTTCTCCGATGTCAGACACTCCAACTGCAGATGACGTGACCTTCCGCGGCAACAAGGGCGAGCAGGCGAGTCAGAAGCAAGCGGTAATGTGGCAGGGCCTGCCTCCAGCTCTCGGGGGGCTCATCGCAAAATCCCCCGGGAACACCGCGGCAAAGGGTCTCGCGAGAGACCTCGCCGGGATCTGCCCGAGGCGGCACAGGCGCACCGAGGGCACGCAGGTCGGCCTCGATACCCGCCAATAGGCTCGTGACCATCGACCGGGTGACATGGAAGTCACTGAATGGGGCAATCGTGTCATCATGCGTGGTCACGGCGAGAATGCGGTCGAGCAGACCGTCGTGGCCGCGGAACTCCAGAACACCTGTTCCGTCGCGTGTATAAAAACCGAGATCGAGTCCCATCGAACACTCCTTTCAATGTTGCCTGGCGATCGTCGATGATCGCCGATCGGAAAGTCGGTCGTATTCGGCGGGTGTCAAAATCCTGGCGTTTTTTTTCGGAACGCCGGCGCGCAATGCGCTGGCGCGACGCGACCAGGCACGCTGGCTCGTCTCTGCAGCAGACGCCCCCTGAACACACCCGAACCGGCTCGACGCGAAAAAAAATTTCCGGGGCGGACCAGGGCGGACCCACATCACAATTACCATCACATGGAAAGGACCACCAAATGACCTTCAGCCTCCACCAGTGCCCCGCCTCGCTCGCCGATCTCCGCGTGCACGTGCCACGGTATCTTGCGCCGATCACCCTCGCTCCGCAAATCACGCCTCTGGACGAGGCTACGCCCGGCGATATCGTCGCCATGGTGAGCTATCTGCGTGGCAACGTGGATCTCTTTCCAAGCCACGAGCATTACCTCCAGGCCTTCATTGTTCAGGGCAAGGACCGCCTCGAGATCGCGCTCTACCAAGACCTTACCGGGCGCGCGGCGACGCACGCCGCTCGCCTCATCGCGGAACAGCTCTTCGCGAATCATGGCCTGCATGACCTGGTGCTTGATTGCGACCTCGTCCCGAATGTCGAAGCCTACGAACTGCACAGGGTGCATTTTACCGATGCCATCCTGACTTTCGAGGCCACCTGGCTGCGCGGTGACCTCGAGGACGACGTGGAGGACATGGAAAACATAAATCCCGTGGTCATCGAAATGAGCCAAGTCTCCGACCGGGCCTCGGCCGAGGCCTGCGTGACGAAGACCCGGCGCTACCTCGAAACCTTTCGGCGCATGCTGCCGGGCGATCTGCGTGACCAGGCGGACTGGTCGATCGCGCTGCCCGCGCCTGAGGCCTTCCTCTACCCGCGGACGGCATCGGCCTGAAGGCGTTGTCGCACCCACGTAAGAGGAACGGTTTCCCGGATGTTCAGGGCGCTTGAAACGGTGCCGGACACCATCTTCCAGGCGTCAACGACTTCCATCCGGTGGCGCCCGTCGTCCGGGTGTGTCGGCGACGGGCGGGAACGGAGAAACGGTTCCCGCCCGGTCCGGTTTCATGCGGGCCGGTGCAGGAACGGACCGGCGCCACGCCCTCAAATTCCGAAAAAGAAAGCGGCGGCATCCCCCTCCTCCCGGAGGCCGCCGCTTATACCAAAACGGTCCGGGAGGAGGAGTGAACCGATCACGCGACTGGAGACAGCTGCGATCCCAGGGAACGGAATGCGTCATCGCGTGCGGGGCCCAGGTACGCCTCCTTCTTGCCCCGTGTTTTGGGCTAATATATTATCCGACAGATTCCAAATTTCACATCAAAGATAAAATAATGACCCTTATACTTGACCTCGACACACCCTCCGATATGCAGGATCGGGTTCGCGCGGCGGCCCGCGACCGCCGGCTCGCACTCGGACTGACCCAGAGCGACCTGGCCACGCGGTCCGGAGTTCCGCTGGCGACCCTGAAGCGCTTCGAACAGAAGGGGCAGGTCAGTCTCACCGGCCTGCTCGCGCTCGCCGGCGCGCTCGATGCACTCGCTGGCTTCGGCGCCCTCTTCCCGGCCGTCGAGGCAACCCGTCTCGAGGATCTCGACAAGCCCAAGGCGCGACAGCGCGTCCGCAAACGCAAGGGGGCCTGAGCATGGCTCGCCGCCTCCGCATCGAGATTGCCTTCGATCCGAACAACATCCGGCCCGTGGGGCAGATCGCCTGGGATCCCGCCCGCCGCTCTGCCGCGGTCGAATGGGACCCGACGTTCGTGGCCGACCCGCTGCCGATCTCGCCCTACCACATCAAGACCCTGGCCGGACTCTACCGCACTGGCACTCCGGCAGCCTTCGAAGGCCTGCCCGGGGTCTTCGGCGACTCGCTCCCTGACGGCTGGGGTCGACTGCTCATCGACCGCGAACTCGAGCGCCGCGGCAGCGGCCGCACCGCCATCACCCCGGTCGACCGTCTGGCGATCATCGGCTCCCACGGTATGGGTGCCCTCACCTACCGCCCCGAGGAGCGAACGGTCGACCCGAACAGCGTCGACCTCGAATGGTTCGCCGATCTCGCGACCAGCATGGCCGAGGACGCGTCGGTAGAGGACCTTCGCAAAGCCCGCGCGGCGACCGGCGGCTCTGCCGGTGCCCGGCCGAAACTCGTGGCCCTGCTCGATGTGGAGACCGGTCGACTGCGTGACCATCGCCGCCCCCCGGAGCGGGGCGAACGGCAGGTGCTGATCAAGCATCCGGCGACAACCGACAGCCCGACCGCGATCGAAGAGGAAGAGGCCTACGCGCGGATGGCGCGGGCGGCCGGTATTGCCATGCCCTGGACCATGGTGCTGCGCTCCGGGCGCGGCGATGCTTTCCTTGCCGTCGAGCGCTTCGACCGCAGCGGCACTGGACGGATGCATATGCACACCGCCGCCGGCCTGCTCGACGTCGACTTCCGCCAACCGTCCATCGACTACGAGAACCTGCTGAAGCTGGTGCGCTGGACCACCCGGCACGCTGGAGACCAAGACGAAATGTTCCGCAGGATGACCTTCAACGTCCTCACCCACAACCGGGATGATCACCTGAAGAACCACGCCTTCCTGATGGACCCCGAAGGCAGTTGGCGCTTGTCGCCGGCCTACGACATCAGCTTCTCCGACGGTCCCGGCGGCGAGCACCATCTCGCGATCGCCGGAGAGGGGCGCCGGCCCGGCCGGAAGCACTTGGAAGCGGTCGGGCGGGCGCTCGGCATGAAACCCGCAGCGATCGCCGCGATCGTGGATCCGGTTCGCGCCGCCATCGCTGACTGGCCGCGACACGCGGATGCCGCCGGTGTTCCGTCGCGGCGCGCCAAGCAGATCGCCGGCTACTTCGCCACGTAAGGCCGGATTGCGGGACGCCGGCGCTCCCCGTGTCTCCGTTGCCATGAGGGCGCCGTTCCGCTGCTGGACAGGATCCCTCATCCGGGACGTTCTGCTCGGATGGGCTCGGCATACATCCCCCCGAAATTCGGCCCCTGGCGTAAGCTGCGGTTTGCTGTCTGTTGGTCCTCCCCTACAGCCGCGCGGCCCAGACGCGGTATCTCCCCTGGCCGGTGATCTCGCGGATCAGCCCGCGCCGCACCAGGAGATCGAGGTTGCGTTGCACGGCGGCGCGGGAGGCACCGGTCTCGGCCTCGGCCATCGGGGCGGAGACCTGGGGCCAGGCGGCGAGCAGGGCGATCAGCGCCGGCGGGGTACGGCCGGAGAGATCGGCGATCTCCGCCTCGGCGCGTTGCTGCCAGGCGGTGACGCGATCGAGGTGCAGCAGCGCCGCCAGCGTCGCCCGCTCGGCGCCGCGCAACCAGGCAGCGAGTTTCTCCGCCGGTGTCCCCTGCCCGCGCAATGCCCCGGCGCCGGTCTGCGCCAGCGGCAGGAACAGCGCCCCCTGCCCCGGTACCCGCGCCATGGCCGCGGCGTGGCAGGCGGCGAGCACGGCGGCCTCCAGATCGACGGCCCCGGGTGGCCCCAGCGCCCGCCAGGCATGGAACAGCCGCGCCGCGGCAACGACCGGGTGCAGCCCCTGGCCACCGGCAAAGACCTCCTCCAGGTCGGCCAGCGCATCCTCATGTCCATCCCCGGAGACGGTGTCGACCCGCGCACGGCCGAGGAACCCGGCCAGGTCCGCGCCAGGCGCCGCGCCCCCGGTCAGCCGCCGCATCGCCCAACCGGCCCGCGTCAGCGCCCGCTCGGTGTCGCCGGTGGAACCGGCGCGCAGGGTGACCCAGAGCGCGATCCGCTCCGCCCCGAGCCGGTCGCCGGTCCACCAGCTGAGATCGGAAACCTCGCGCAGCGCCAGCCGCTGCCGCCAGCCTGCGGGCGCCAACCGCAATCGCTGGTCCAAGGCGCCGTAAAGCTGCGCCACCTCGGCCAGCTCCATCGCCAGGTCGGCCTGCGCCGCGGCCCAGGGGGCGGGGTCGAACAGCGGAGTGCTGTCGCGCCGTGGCTCGGGCGCCGCGCCCGGCGGCAGGTCCTCCTCCGGATCGGGTCCGGGCAGGAACCACAGGTCGTCCTCGGCGGTCTCCTCCTCGAACGGCTCCGCATCCTCCGGGTCCGGGATGCCATTGCTGCCGATCATCGGATCAGGCCCCCTGCCCCGGCGGCAAGTCGAGCGGCTCGGGCAGCCTCACGTAGCCCCGACGGCATTTCAGGGCCTCCAGGCGCCGGGCCGCGACCAGGGCTTCCGCTTCGGTGGCAAATGTCTCGTACCAGTCGCGGCCACGGGTTCCGATCCGGCCCCAGCTGCGACGCAGGCTCCAACCCCCGAACAGGGTCGGCAGGATCTCGAGGTGGTAGAACCGGGCGATGTTGTCGGCCGGCACGCGGCGTTCGAAATGGCCCTGCATGGTTGCCTCCGGTGTCTCGGATTTCTCCATGCATGATGGCATGAATTGCGCATGATGTGCAAAATATTATGCTTTCGCACAGCACTGGCGCAAGTTGCGGTTGCGTTCCGTTAGGCCTGATAAGGAGCCATTATCACGCCTGTTGTGAAATCGCCGGAAAACCGGCAATATCGGGGCATGACACAACTCGATCGGACATCTTGGCCGGATCGACGGAACTTAAGGATAGCCTTAGACCTGATGATCGCGGGGTGAGTTGACTGGCTCGGTGGCCATCGTCCTGGACACGCTTTGGCACATCCGGCAATCAATTTGGATGACTGATCCCGGTACAAGCTTTCTGCACTCGGCTCAGGAGCGCACACACGAAAAGGCAGGCGGCCCGCAGGCCGCCCGCCCAGATCTCTGTCCACCCGGCCCCGAGGGGCCGCACCAAATCAGTTGGTGGTGGTGGTGGTGGTGGTGCCGCTTTCGTCGTCGTTGGAGACGGCCAGACCCAGACCCAGCACGCCCAGACCGATCGCGGCCAGCGTGGTGGTGGTCAGCGTGGTGCCCCCGACAACGACAACGTTGCCTGCGGGCGCCGGCGGCGCCGGCGGCGTGGTTTGAGCAATGGCGGCGGTCGACAGGCCGAAGGTGGTGGCGACCAGTGCGGCAATCATCTTGTTCATAATCCAAAACCTCTTTGGCTGATTTAACCCAAGTTGTAGCGCAGTTTCGGAACCGGATCAACGCGCAGCATTCCCCGCGCCGCCCCGCATGTGCGATTTTCCCCCTGCGGGCTTGATCCTGTGCCTATTTTACCAGCCGACGCAGGCCCAGGTATCCCAGGTACGGCCCGGCCCATTGCCGCGACTGCCAGAGGATGCCGGCGCGCGGATCGGTCCAGTAATCGTTGACCACCCGGCCGCCGCCGCCCTCGCAGCGCTGCTGCAGGTGGCGGGTGGCATGGCGGCGCTCGACGATCTCGATGGTCTCGGGGCCCAGGTCAACCAACTCGCAGCTCAGCGCCAGCGCGGTTTCGCGGTAATCGAGGCTGCGAATCAGCTGCCGGTGCTCGCCGCCGCCAGCCGGGCCGGGTCGGGCATCCGAGACCTGCACCGCGCTGGACAGAAGATCACCGCCCAGCCCCCGCGTGGCGATCAGCACGCCACCGCGCAAGGTGAGGGTGACATTGCTGTCCTCGGTGCTCCATTGCTCGATCCGGCCGGGGCTGGCGTCGGTCCGCTCCAGCGTGCGGAACAGGAAGGCCCAGTCGCCGCGCCGCTCCACCGTGACCTCCAGCACCGGCACCTCGACCGTGTCCAGCGCCGCCCGGGTCAGCGGCGGCCGCGCCGGCGCCTCGGCGCCACGGACCTTGCCGGCGATCTTGCCGGTCGCGGCGCGCGCCGCGTTCAGCAGTTGCAGCTGTGTCGGCGGCGCGTCGGTGCCACCGCTGCAGCCCGAGAGCACCAGCAACGCCGCACCGGCCAGGCCTGCCAGCCGCCGGTTCATTCCCAGACCCTCGCCCATCCTGCCTCCAGCCCGCTGCGGTGCGCCTCGCGCACCTGCCCGTAAAGCCGCCCCGGCACCGTGACCCGCTGGCCGCCGTCCCGCTGCACCGGCCGGATGCTCAGCCCCAGCCCCGAGCGGCTGGGCTTGCCCAGCAGCGTGGCCAGCGGGATGCGGAAGCGGATGCCCTTGTCGAAGGAGCCCTCGCCGAAATCCGCCGCCGAGACATTGGTCACCGAGAAGAAGCCGCCGACGCTCCAGCCGTTGGCAAAGGTCCGGTCGAGCGAGAAGGTGGCGCCGTAATCCCCGGCCAGGTAGCGGCCGGCGTCGACCTGTACCTCGTAGCCGCGGCCGAGATCGTAATAGGCCGAGGCATGGCCGGTGAAGACGTCGTAATCCTGAAAACCAAGACGCTGGTCGTAATCGCGCTTGATCACGTAATTGCCCTCCAGCCCCAGCCCCAGCCGGCTGCCCACCGGTTTCCACAGGATCTCGCCCGACAGCCCGCCGTACATCGATTCGAAATACCCTGCGGTGATGCGCGCATAGAGGTTGCGGCCCGGCCGCCATTGCCGCGCCACGTAGAGGTTTTCCAGCGTGGTGTTTTCCTGCGCGTAGAGCGTGGCATCGGTGCGCACATGCGGCAGCACCGAGTTCGACAGCCGCCCGTCCTTGATGTTGCCCCAGATCCGCCGGCGCAGCTTGCCCGAGATCCGCCAGCCCGGCGCCGGGCGCCAGGTGGCACGCAGGTCCACCCCCACGTCGAGCCGGAACGGCAGCGAGGGGTCGAAATAGGAGGGCGAGGTGTACTGCGCCACCGACCAGCTGAAATCGGGATAGAGATCGGGCCCCGGCATCGCCCCCGGCCCCGGCTTGGCGGCGGCATCGGCCAGGCCGGTCACCGCGCGCAGCGCCTCGGCACTGCGCGAATCGAACTCCAGCGCCTCCAGGTCCGAGCGCCGCAGGATCGCCGCCGAAATCGCCATGCCGTCGACCACCGGCACCAGCCGGAAGGTCTCGACCGAGGCCGGCATGGTCGCCGCCATCGCCCGGGCGGCGCGGCCCAGGGCGGCGGCCTGGGCGGTATAACGCGGGTTGCGATAGCGCAGCTCGGCCTCGGTCGGGCCCACCTCCAGCGATTCGAGCACCAGCCCGTCACGCTTGAGCGCCTCGGCCAGCCGGTCGCGCAGGCCCAGCACGGTCTCGCGGTTCCCCGCCCAGGCCGTGTCCCAGCTTTCGGGCGGGCCGGCCCATTGGCTGCGGGGCTGCACCGGGTAGGGGGCGGGCACCGACAGCCGGGAGACCGGCTGGCGCGGGTCGAGCTGGACCTGCGCCGAGACCCCGATCTCGGAGCCGTAGAGATAATAGGCGCCCAGCCGGGTGCTGCGCGTCCATTGGTACTCGACCCCGAAGTTGAACGGCGAGCGCCGCTCGAACAGCGACGATGTCTGCGTCTCGGTGACGTAATTGTCCGAGGAATACTCCAGCTTCAGCCCCAGCTTGTCGTTGGGGCGCCACTCGATGCCGCCGAACAGCGCATAGGGGCCGCGAAACCACTGATCGTAAGAGGGTTCGCCGCCGCGGCTGGTGGTCCCGGAATAGGCCGGTCTGCTGCCCAGCGTGCCGAGGCTGTTGTAGGAGCCCAGCCGCCCCCAGCCGATGCCCCCGGTCACCATCAGCCGGCCGCCGTCGCGCGCCGCCCCGCCCCAGGCCGGGGTTCGAAAGCTCTTGCTGGCGACGATATACTCGGCGCCGAACAGGCCGGTGCCGCTGAAATCCTGCAGCCCCAGGGTCACCTGCGGTCGATAGCGCCCCTCGCGCCAGAGCCGGAAGCGGGCATCGAAACTGCGGTCGTAATAGGTCTTGAACCCGAACAGGTTCAGATCCTGCAACTGGTGATAGCGAAAGCTCGCCGACATCCAGGGCGTGGCCTGGAAGGTCAGGGTCATCCGGTTCTGGCCGCCGAACCCGGACAGGGTGGTGGCAAAGGTGCCGTCCGGCATCATCTCGGCCGAGGGCATGTCGATGCCGCCGGGCGAGCCGTAGAAGTTCAGGCTGGCGGCGGGCAGCGGGGTAAAGCTCGGCTCCTCCGATCCGGCCTCGGGCGGCAGGTCCTGGGCCAGGCCCGGCGTGGCGGTCGCGCCCGCCAGCAACACGGCCAACGCCACCGCCCGCGTCAGGGCAGTCCCGTGTCGGCGCAGGAAGAGAATCGGCAGGGGCATCTGTCGGCCTGTCTTGTCGGTCCTGAGCGGTTAGACCACGAAGCGGCAAAGCGGATCAACGCCAACCGCCCGAATCCGGCGCCGGCGCGACTTTGCGGTGACAGTGAAACCGAAAGCCCCCGCGAAGGTCCGGGGCGACGGGGTCACAGGCGTTTGCGCCCGGCCTCTTGCGCGCCATAGCCTTCGACCCAGCGGGCGATCACCGCGCGGGCGGCCGTCTCGTCGCCGGAGGCCAGCGCCTGGCGCAGCCCGCGCAGCACCCCGGCCACCTCGATCTCGGAAAGATGTTCCTCATGGGCGCAGAAGATCTTGGGATAGCGGGTGCCGACCAGCCCGCCGTTCAGCGTCAGCTCCTCCTCCAGCTTCTCGCCGGGGCGCAGCCCGATGATCTCGATTTCGATATCGCCCTCGGGGTTGGCGCTGTCGCGCACGCTATAGCCGGCGCTTTCGATCACCTGGCGCGCCAGCTGCAGGATCGGCACCGGCTTGCCCATGTCGAGCACGAAAACCTCGCCGCCCTGCGCCCCCGCGCCCGCCTTGAGCACCAGCTGCACCGCCTCGCTGATGGTCATGAAAAAGCGTTTGACGCGCACGTCGGTCACCGTCACCGGGCCGCCGCGGCTGACCTGGTCCTGGAACAGCGGCACCACCGAGCCCGACGAGCCCAGCACGTTGCCGAAGCGCACCATGGTGAACACCGTGTTGCCGCCATGCCGGGTGGCCAGGTCCTGGACCACCAGCTCGGCCAGCCGCTTGGAGGCGCCCATCACGTTGGTCGGGCGCACCGCCTTGTCCGAGGAGATCAGGATGAACCGCTCCACCCCCGCCTGGGCCGCCTCGCGCGCCAGGGTGCGGGTGCCGAAGACATTGTTGGCCAGACCGGGCAGCGGGTTGGCCTCGACCAGCGGCACATGCTTGTAGGCGGCCGCGTGCAGCACCACCTGCACCCCGTGATCGGCCAGCACCTTGCGCACCTGGCGCGGATCGGTGACCGAGCCCAGCACCGGCACGATCTCGATCCCCATCCCCTCGGTCAGCTGCTCCAGCTCCTGGTGCACGGTATAGAGCGCCAGTTCCGACAGCTCGTAGAGCACCAGCCGCGCCGGCTGGCAACTCAGCAGCTGCCGACACAGTTCCGATCCGATCGAGCCGCCGGCGCCGGAGACCAGCACCGTGCGCCCCGCATAGCTGCGGCTGGCCTCCTTCAGGGCGCTGTCGGCGGACTTGCGGCCCAGGAAGTTCTGCGGCGCCACCGGGGTCAGCTTGTCGATCAGGGCCTCCTCGCCGATCAGCTGCGCGAAGGAGGGCAGCACCTGCACCTCCAGCCCCATCTTCTGCAGCCGCCGGGCAATCTGGGCCTGTTTCGGCTGGCTGAGCGAGGGCATCGCCAGCACCACCCGGGCGATCTGCCGCGACCGCACCAGCTCGGCGATCCGCGCCGGCGGATGCACCGGCAGCCCGGCCAGCAGCATGCCCTGCAGCGAGGTGTTGTCATCGACGAAGGCGACCGGGTCGATGCTGTCATGGGCGCTCAGCGCCTGGGCCAGCTGGGTGCCGGTGGTGCCGGCGCCATAGATCAGCACCCGGCGCCGCGGCTCGGCCCGGCGATAGATCGCCGTCACCACCTGAAGCAGCGCCATCCGCACCGCCACCACGAAGAGGAAATAGCACAGCCCGAAGATCACGTGGGTGCCCGCCGGCAGGCCCAGCTCGGCGATCCAGGACAGCCCGGCCAAGGCCACGGCCAGCCCCGTGGCATAGAGCGCGGTCAGCCCGATGGCGAAACGTTCATAGGCCTTGAGCTGGATATTGGGCAGGCCCAGCCATTTCGACAGCGCCGCCGCGATCAGCAGCAGATAGGGCAGCACCGGCAGGCTGGCCTGCAACGTCTGCAAGGGCGAGGTCGGCAGCGCCTGCACCGCGTAGGTGAACAGCAGCGCGACCGGGATCAGCGCCAGGTCGATCCCCAGGAACACATAGGCCCGCTGGCCGCGCGACAGGGCGCCAAGCAGTTTCAGCATGTCTCGCCACTCCCCCGGCCCCGCATCGTCATGATGAAAATCTGCTCACAATCCAAATCGCGGCACCGCCCGACTCGACGGGTCCCAAAAGGACACCCTCGTTCGGTTGATAATTGTCATGATTATCAACCCTTTTCCGGGAAAGTCAAAATCGGGGTGGCGAAACCCCGCCGCCGCGGAGGGACTATGTCTCGTAATGCCCGGTCTGGTGCCACTTCCAGGCGTCGGCGATCATCTTGTCCAGCGTCGAGCGGCGCGGGGTCCAGCCCAGCTCCTGCTCGGCGCGGGTCGAGCCCGAGACCAGCTTGGTCGCGTCGCCGGCGCGGCGCGGGCCGGTCTGGTAGGGCACCGCGCGGTTGGTCACGCTGCGCGACTGCTCGATCACCTGCATCACCGAGAAGCCGCTGCCGGTGCCGAGGTTGAACACCTGGCTGCCCTTGCCCGCCTCGAGCCATTTCAGCCCCAGCACATGGGCGTCGACCAGGTCGCAGACATGCACGTAATCGCGGATGCAGGTGCCGTCGGGGGTGTCGTAATCGGTGCCATGCACGGTCAGCGCCGGGCGGGTGCCGTCGATCGCCTCGAGCATCACCGGGATCAGGTGGGTCTCGGGGCGGTGATGCTCGCCCACCTCGGCCTCCGGGTCGGCGCCGGCGACGTTGAAATAGCGAAAGATCACCGCGCGCAGCCCGTGAGCGGCCCCGAAATCGCGCAGGATGTCCTCGACCGCGCGTTTGCTAGCGCCATAGGCATTGAGCGGCTCCTGCGGGGTGTCCTCGTCGAGCACCACGTTGTCATGTTCGCCATAGGTGGCGCAGGTCGAGGAGAACACGACATCGAGGCAGCCTGCCGCCGTGGCCGCCTCGATCAGGGTCAGCGACCCGGCCACGTTGTTGCGCCAGTAGCGGCCCGGTTCGCTCATCGCCTCGCCGACCTGGCTGAGGGCGGCGAAATGCATCACCGCCGCCGGCTGGTACTTGGCGAAAACCTCATCCAGCCGGGCGCGGTCGGAGAGATCGCCGCGCTCGAACGGGCCGAACTTCACCGCGTCCTGCCAACCGGTCACCAGGTTGTCATAGGTGACGGGGGTGTAGCCCGCCTGTTTCAATGCCTTGCAGGCGTGCGAGCCGATATAGCCCGCGCCGCCGGTCACCAGGATATTGGTCACGTCTTGCCCCTGTCCGTCCGGATTATTCTGCGATCACTGTGCGGCGCGGTCGATCTCGACCACCTCGGCGAGGAAGCGCGAAAGCTCCTCGCGCAGGTCGTCGCGGGCCAGCGCGAAGGCCACCGTCGCCTGCAGGAACCCCGCCTTGGAGCCACAGTCGAAGCGCTGGCCGCGGAACCGGTAGCCATAGACCGGCACGTCGTTGGCCAGGTCCTCGGCGATCGCGTCGGTCAGCTGGATCTCGCCCCCCGTCCCGGTGCGCATCCGGTTCAGGTTGCGCAGCACCGAGGGCCCCAGAACATAGCGCCCGATCACCGCCAGGTTCGACGGCGCCGTGCCCGGCTCGGGCTTTTCCACCATGCCGCGCGCCCGCACCACCTGGCCCAGGTCCTCGGCCACGTCCAGCACGCCATAGGCGCTCGCCTTCTCCGGCGGCACCTCCATCGCGGCCACCATGTTGCCGCCGGTCTCCTCGTAGGCCTCGATCATCTGGCCCAGGCAGGGTTTTTCCGCCGCGATCACGTCGTCGGGCAGGATCACCGCAAAGGGCTCGTTGGCAATCAGGCGCCGCGCGCACCAGACCGCGTGGCCCAGCCCCAGCGCCTTGTGCTGGCGCACGTAGGCGATCTCGCCGGAGTCCATGTTGCTCGCCTTCAGCTCGGCCAGCAGCGCCTCCTTGCCCTGCCGTTTCAGCTGTTGTTCCAGCATCGGCGCGTGGTCGAAGTAATCCTCGAGCGCCGATTTGCCGCGCGAGGTCACGAAGATGAATTCCTTGATCCCCGCTTCCCGCGCCTCGTCGATCGCGTATTGCACCAGCGGGCGGTCCACCAGCGTCATGATCTCCTTGGGCACCGATTTCGTTGCCGGCAAAAACCGCGTTCCAAGACCCGCGACCGGAAAAATCGCCTTCGTTACCTTCTTGCGCATGAATTCCTCAATTCAAATTCTATCCCTCAACCGGACAGGGCGAAAAAACGCCCCGCCACGTCCTGCTGTCTAGCCATTAACCGGGCTCGGCGCAATCGCCGCCGCCCCTCTCCCGCGCCGGATCGGCCCTTTCCTGCCCGCGCCGCACAGTTACCGGTCACGGCGGAACAGGTTGCCGATGGTCTGGAACACCAGGTCGAAATCGTAACAGACATTCCGGTGGCGCTGGTAGATCAGGTCGAGCCGCGCCTTCATCGGCACGCAGATCCGCGAATAGACCGCGTCGGTCTCCTCGGGGGTGGCGCAGCGCGCCAAGAGCGCCGCCTCGTGCCGGTGATAGGTGATCGAGGCCAGCCCGGTGACCCCGGGGCGCGATTTCAGCACCTCGGCATAGATCTCCGGGTGACGCTCGACATATTGGCGCAGCGGCGGGCGCGGGCCGACGAAGCTCAGATCGCCCTTGAGGATGTTCCACAGCTGCGGCAGCTCATCCAGCCGCTTGGAGCGCAGCCAGGCGCCGGCGGGGGTGATCCGTGCCTCCTTGTCGCCGCCCGAGACCCCGGCATCGTGCTCGGCCAGGGTCATGGTCCGCAGCTTCCACAGCTGAAAGGGTCGATCGACCCCCTTCATCCGCTCGGCCACGTAGAACAGCGGCCGGCCCTGCTTCAGCCAGAGCCAGGCCAGCAGCCCCAGCAGGACGGGCCCCAGGATCAGCACCAGGAGGGTGGCGAAGAACAGGTCGAAGATGCGTTTGTCCCAGGTCATGACGGTCCTCTCATGGCTGCCGGTTTTGCGCCAGGCCGCGCCATTCGGCAACCAGCATCTGCGCCGTCCCGGCCTCATGATCGAGGGGCACCAGCCCGGCCAGCGCCGTCACGTCGAGAATCACCTCGGGAATCGCCGCCTCCGGCGCCGGGCGCGGCGCCCAGGCCAGGCCCGCGGCATCGAGCAGCGCGCCCATCTCCACCGCGCCGGGGGCGGCGACATTGAGACAGGCCGGCAGGTCGCGCCGCCGCGCCGCCCGCAGGGCCAGGTCCCCCAGCACCCGGGCCAGCACCGCCGGGCCGATATAGCTGCGCCGGGGCGTGCGCCCGTCGGCGAAGCGGTCCAGCGTGAACCCCGCGCGCCAGCCGCCGAGGATGGCGTCGGCCCCGGCCACGTTGCCGATCCGCAGCGCGGTGACCGGAACGCCCAGCTCGGCGCCCAGATCGGCGGCGCGCGCCTCCATCTCCGCCTTGGCGCGGCCATAGGCGCTGACCGGCGCCGGCGGGGGGACCTCGGACAAGAGCCCGCCCCGGGTGCCGTAGACGGCGGACGAGGAGGCCAGCAGCACCGGCACGCCCGCCCCGTCATGCCCCCTGGCGCCCCCCTTGGCCCCGGCCCGCACCGCCGCCAACCCGAGCGCGATGTTGTCACCCATCTCCGCCCCCCGCGCCGCCGCCGCCGGGGTGACCCCGGCCAGGCAGAGAATCACATCCGCCCGGCCCGCCGCCACCGAAAGCGCCGCCGGATCGCCCAGGGGATCGAACCGCAGCCACGCCGCCCCGCCCTGCCCCGATCCGGATTCCAATCCAGACTCCGACCCCGGTCGGACCTGCCACAGCCCCTGCCCCGCCGGCCAGCCCCGGCGCAGCATCGCGCCGATCCGCCCGCTGGCCCCCAGCACCAGAATCCGTGGAAAATCCCTGTTCATGCCCCTCTCGCACCCCTGTAACGGTTGACCGCCCCCCGGCTGCCAGTATCTTGCGACCAAGAAAATGCAACGGATTTCCCGATCATGGAGAGGTCCCGGAACAGACAGGCCCCCGGCAGATGCGCACAGCTCTCAACCTCCTCGTGATCCTGGGACTCACCGCCCTTACCATCGGTTGCACCGCCCGCGGTCGCCTGCCCGGCGGCGCGCCGGTGCGCGAGGAGGTGCTGCGCCAATCCGCCGACGAGACACCGGATTTCGCCGTCTACCAGGTCACCCGCGCCTTTCTGCCCACGGTGGCGCAATGGCCGGCGACCGGAGACCAGGAGCGGCTGAACTGGATCGGCACCAGCCGCGGCCCCGCGACCCAGATCATCCAGCCCGGCGACATGCTCAGCATCCGCATCTGGGACAGCTCCGACAACTCTCTGCTGACCGCGCCCGAGCAGAAGGAAACCCGGCTGGAAGAGGTCAAGGTTTCCGCCAACGGCACCATCTTCATGCCCTACGTCGGCAACATCACCGTGACCGGGCTGACCCCGGATCTCGCGCGGGCCGAGTTGCAGGGCGCGCTGGAGGCGATCGTGCCCTCGGCCCAGGTCCAGCTCAACATGGCCGAGGGGCGGGCCAACTCGGTCGACCTGGTCGGCGGCGTCGGCCGCCCCGGCAGCTACCCGATGCCGGACCGCAACTATACCGTGCTCGGCCTGCTGGCCGCCGGCGGCGGGGTGAACGAGGACCTGGTGAACCCGCAGATCCGGCTGATGCGCGGCGGCGGGATCTACGGCACCTCGGTCGACACGCTGCTGAACAATCCCCGGCTCGACACCCGCCTGCGCGGCGGCGACCGGGTCTTCGTCGAGGCCGATAGCCGCTATTTCCTCTCCTTCGGCGCCGCCGGCACCGAGGACCTGCACCGATTCCGCAAGGACGATGTCTCGGCGATGGACGCGGTCTCGATCATGGGCGGGGTCAGCGACAGCAAGGCCGATCCGCAGGGGCTGCTGGTGCTGCGCGAATATCCCGGCGACGCGCTGCGCCCCGGGGTGCGTGGTCCGCGCCAGACGCGGGTGGTCTTCACCATAGACCTGACCTCGGCCGACGGGCTGTTCTCGGCGCGCAACTTCGCGATCAACCCGGGCGACCTGGTGGTGGCCACCGAATCGCCGATCAACGACGCGCTGACCATCTCCAACATCTTCGGCAACTTCTTCGGGGTGTTCAGCCGCGCCGGGGTGATCTGAGTGGCGTGACAGCCACCGCATGACAAAAGGCCCGGGCGGTTCCCTTCGCCCGGGCCTTTTTGCAGTGATCCGTTCGACGCGCCGCCCGTTCAGTCCAGCAGCCCGGCCAGGTAGGCGCCATAGCTGTTCTTGGCAAACAGCGCCGCCCGCGCCGCCAGTTCCTCGGCATTGATCCAGCCCTGCTGAAAGGCGATCTCCTCCGGGCAGCCGGC
Organism: Aquicoccus sp. SU-CL01552; assembly: GCF_040365005.1. Classification (NCBI taxonomy): domain Bacteria; kingdom Pseudomonadati; phylum Pseudomonadota; class Alphaproteobacteria; order Rhodobacterales; family Paracoccaceae; genus Aquicoccus; species Aquicoccus sp. SU-CL01552. The sequence continues at coordinate 30,811 of NZ_BAABWV010000023.1, forward strand.
CTGCAGCCCCTGGCGTTCTTCCAGGGTGCGCACGAAATTGCCCGCGTCCAGCAGGCTGGCATGGGTCCCGGTATCGAGCCAGGCATAGCCGCGCCCCATGGTCTCGACCCGAAGCTGCCCGTCGGCGAGATAGAGGCCCAAGAGCGAGGTGATCTCCAGTTCGCCGCGCGGCGAGGGCATGACCGCGCGGGCGCGCTCCGGCGCGGTGCCGTCGAGGAAATAAAGCCCGGTGACGGCATAGTTCGAGGGCGGCTGCTCCGGTTTCTCGATGATCTCGCGCACCGCGCCGGTCTTGTCGAAGGCGACCACGCCATAGCGTTCGGGATCGGCCACGTGATAGCCAAAGACGGTGCCGCCCGTCTCCTGCCCATCGGCCCGCGCCATCAGCTCCGGCAACCCATGGCCGAAGAAGATATTATCGCCCAGCACCATGGCGCTGGGGGCGCCGGCAAGAAAATCCTCGGCCAGCAGATAGGCCTGGGCCAGCCCGTCGGGGCTGGGCTGCTCCACATAGGTCAGAGAGATGCCCCATTGGCTGCCGTCGCCCAGGGTGCGGATGAACTGGTCGCGATCCTGCGGCGTGGTGATCATGCAGATCTCGCGGATGCCGGCCAGCATCAAGGCGGTCAGCGGGTAATAGATCATCGGCTTGTCATAGACCGGCAGCAGCTGTTTGCTCAGCCCCATGGTGATCGGATACAGCCGGGTGCCCGATCCGCCGGCCAGGATGATGCCCTTGCGCGCGCTCATGTCATGTCTCTCCAAGATCTTTCAGAATATCCGTGAGCCCGGCCCGCCAGTCGGGGCGCGCAAGGTCTAAAACAGTCTCTAAATCGGTGCAATCCAGCCGCGAGTTCAGCGGCCGCGCCGCCGGGGTCGGGTAATCGGATGTGGGGATCTCCGTCACCGCGCAATTGATGCCCGCCTGCGCGAAGATCTCCCGCGCAAAGCCTGCCCAGCTCACATCCGGGGCGCCCGAGAAATGATAGACCCCGCGTTTATCAGGCTCTGACACGAGGGTTTCGGCCATGGTCACACAGGCCGCCGCGATGGCGCGCGCCGGGGTCGGCCCGCCCACCTGGTCGGCGACGATGGTGAGGCTCTCGCGGGTCTTGCCCAGCCGCAGCATGGTCTTGACGAAATTATTGCCATGCGCCGAGACCACCCAGGAGGTGCGCAGCACTGCGTATGCCCCCCCCGCCGCGCGCACGCCCTGCTCGCCCGCCAGCTTGCTCCGGCCATAGGCGCCCAGCGGCGCCACCGGATCGCCCGGGCGCCACGGCGCCGTGCCAGCGCCGTCAAAGACGTAATCGGTCGAGATCTGCACCAGGGGGATGCCAAGATCCGCGCAGGCCGCCGCCATGGCCGCCGGGGCGGCGCCGTTGATCGTGGTGGCCAGCGCCTCCTCCTCTTCCGCCTTGTCGACGGCGGTATAGGCGGCGGCGTTGATCACCGCGCGCGGCGCATGGGCGCGGATCGTTGCGGCACAGGCCTCCGGGTCCGTGAGATCGGCCTCGGTCCGCGACAGGCAGAGGGTATCGGCACAGGTGGCCAGTTCGCGCGCCACCTGCCCGGTCTGGCCAAAGACGAGCAACCCGCTCATGCCTTGACCCCCAGCCGTTCCCCCACCCCGGCGCGGTCCTGCAACGCCCGCCACCAGGCCTCGTTATCAAGGTACCATTGCACGGTGCGCCGCAGCCCCTCCTCGACCGTCACGCTTGGCCGCCAGCCCAGTTCGGCGCGGATGCGGGAGGGGTCGATGGCATAGCGCGCGTCATGGCCGGGCCGGTCGGTGACGAATGTGATCTGATCGGCGTAGCTTCCCGCCGATTTCGGCCGCAACTCGTCGAGGATGGCGCAAAGCGTCTGCACCAGCTCCAGGTTGGTCCGCTCGTTCTCGCCGCCGATGTTGTAGGATCGGCCCAGTTGCCCCTGTTGCAGCACCAGCAGCAGCGCATCGGCGTGATCCTCCACGTAAAGCCAGTCGCGCACGTTCGACCCGTCGCCGTAGATCGGCAGCGGCTTGCCCGCCAGCGCGCCCAGGATGATGACGGGCACCAGCTTTTCGGGGAAATGATACGGCCCGTAATTGTTCGAGCAATTGGTCAGCACCACCGGCAACCCGTAGGTCTCATACCAGGCCCGCACCAAGTGATCGGAACTGGCCTTGGAGGCCGAATAGGGGCTGCGCGGATCGTAGGGGGTGTCCTCGGTGAACCTCACCGACTTGTCGGCGGGCAGGGAGCCGAAGACCTCGTCGGTGGAGATATGGTGAAACCGGAACGCCTCCGGCTTGCCCTGCGCGGCCCAATAGGCGCGCGCCGCCTCCAGCATGTTGTAGGTGCCGGTGATATTGGTCTCGATGAAATCCCCCGGCCCGTCGATCGAGCGGTCGACATGGCTCTCCGCCGCCAGGTGCATCACCGCGTCGGGCACATGCGCGGCGAACACCGCATCCAGCGCCGCGCGGTCGCGGATATCGGCATGGACGAAGCTGTAAAGCGGACTGTCGGCCACGCTGGCCACGTTGTCGAGGCAGGCCGCATAGGTCAGCGCGTCGAGGTTGACCACCTCATGACCGGCCCCGATGGCATGGCGTACCACCGCCGAGCCGATGAAACCGGCGCCGCCGGTCACCAGAAGTTTCATGATCTCTTACCCTTCAAAGACAAACGGGCCCTTCAAAAACAAACGGGCTGTCGAAATCGGCAAACCCCTGCGCCGCGGCATCCTTGCCCGACAGCACCGGCTCGCCCGTCAGCCCCCAGTCGACGCCGATCGCCGCATCGTCAAAGCGCACCGCCCCGTCACAGTCCGGCGCGTAGTAATCGGTGCATTTGTAACAGATCTCGGTGTCGGGTTCCCGCGTGGCGAAGCCGTGCAGGAAGCCCTTGGGCACCAGCAGCTGCTTGCCATTTTCCGCCGAAAGCTCGGTGCCGAACCATTTGCCATAGGTCGGGCTGCCCTTGCGGATATCCACCGCCACGTCGAACAGCGCGCCGCGCCCGCAGCGCACCAGCTTGTCCTGGGCATGGGGCGGCGCCTGGAAATGCAGCCCGCGCACCGTGTTCACCGCCGCCGAGAGCGAATGGTTGTCCTGCACGAAATCCAGGTCGATCCCGGCCGCCTCCATCCGCTGGCGGTTCCAGCTTTCGGAAAAGAACCCGCGCGCATCGCCGAACCGCGCGGGGGTCAGGATCAGAAGGCCCGGCAACGGGGTTTGGTCGATCTGCATCTGCACTGTCTTTCATTCCCTGTATCCCCGCGCCTTAGCAAACACCCCGCAGGGTTGTCACGCGGCTTGGCAAACATATCGTGGGTTGTCAGTGGGTCGCGTCCCCCTGCCCGGCCCGTTTTTTCACCCAGCCGAGAAAGGCGGCATCGGGACTGCGCAAGCGCGGCGCGCCGGAGCGGGCCCAGATCGCGCGCCAGTCGGCCTCCAGCGCGTAGACGTCCCAGCCCGGCATCATCTCGCGGGCGCGCTCACGCGCCGCCTCGCTCAGCCGTGGCGGGGTCACCGGCGCCTCGATCATCCGGCCCTTGGGGGTAAAGCGGATCAGGTCGCCGTCAAGCTCCTCCATCGCGTAATCGGGCAGGTGGTCGGCCGCGATCATGTCGCGCAGCATGCGCCGGAACACCCGGCGCGGGCTGGCCGAGCCGGATTTCTTCAGCAGGGTCTCGACCGAGACGGTCCAGCCCTCCTGCCGGCCGCAATGCTTGCGCGCCAGTTCGTAGATCCGTCGCTCCAGCGGTTTGCGCAGGCGAAAGTAATCGCGGCTCAGCGTCAGCACCGATTTCGACAACACCGCGCGATAGAGCCAGTCCGACAGCGTCACCGACACGCTCACCATCCGCCCGCCCCCCTTGGCGTTCCTGGGGGTCTTGCGCACGATCTCCCAGCTTTCGATCAGACCGAAGCCGGTGGTGGTCTCCTGCGCGCCGGTGACGATATTGGTGGTGATGCGGGTGCCCGCCAGCCGCTCGAAGGCCTCGCGCAGCCGCCGGTAGGCATCGCCACTGGTCTCGCGGTTGGTGGCAATCAGCAGGTCATGCGCCTTGAGATAGAGCGTGCGGCTCACCTGCCGCCCGGCATTGAGCGCCGCCATCAGCTGGCTAATGCAAAAGATCAGGATGTCCTTGTCGTGGATCGTCGCCAGCCCCTTGACGCTCGGGGTCACGGTGATCTGCACCGCGTTATGGGCATAGGACAGGATCCGCCGGTCCGGCCGGGTCGAAAGCGAGAACAGCGGATGCTCCATGCTCGCCAGGTCGTCCTTGGGAATCGCGTCGAAGATATCGCAGAGAAAGAAATCCCCCTGCCTGTGACGGTCGGGCAAAAGCCCCCCTGCCCCGCTGCTGACTGCACTGCTCATGGCCGGTTTCCGACTCGCGTTTTTATCGTGGTTTCAATGACGCCCAGCCTAGGGTTATCCACAGGCCCCCGCAACGGGGGTTCGGAATCGCATCTTCGGGGGTTCAGAGTCATCCCATCGGGGGTTCGGATTCACTCGGGCCTTCGCAAAATCCCGAAACCCCTTTGCGAACAGCAGCTTATCTGGCAGGCTGGGGATGCGTAACTTACAGATAACACAAAAATAACAGGGCAAAAAAATCCAGCCCCCCGGATGACACCCCGCGCGCCCGGAGATTTCCCCCTGAATTTGCTTGGAAAAATCGGTTTTGTGCTGCTTTTGCTTCCATGTAATGTGTTTTGTGGTACCATGTGGAAAACGCAGCACATCGGGCGATTTTCTTCATGGCAAAAGACAGCACGGGGCTGCCCCCCTATTTCAACATCGATCCCGACGCGGCGCTGGAGGAGCTTGACAGCGCCACCGATACCGCCGGCTTCGCCGCCATTGCCGAGGCCTGCGCGCGCGGTCGCTCGGACCTGGCCAGCCGGGGCATGGACGAGGACGGGCGCAAGACGCTGCGGCTGTTCTCGACCTGGGAGATCACCCGCTACCTGATCCCGGTCGCCCAGGCCCATTTCCGGCGCGTGCTCAAACAGAACCCCGAGCTACCGCAGGGCCGGTCCGAGACTGAAGGCGGCGCCAAGTGGTTCACCCTCGACGAGGTGCTGCGCCTGCGCGCCCATTTCGCGGCACAGGGGTCCAAGGCCAAGAACTACCTGCCCTACCGCCCCGAGGGGCTGCCGGCGAAACTGGTGGCGGTGGCCAACTTCAAGGGCGGCGTCGGCAAGACCTCCACCGCCGCGCATCTGGCGATGTCGGCAGCGCTCGACGGCTACAAGGTGCTGGTGATCGACCTCGATTCCCAGGGCTCGATGACCTCGATCTTCGGCGGCACCGTCGAGGACGAATGGCAAACCGCCTTCCCGCTGCTGGCGCGCCACTACGGCGAGCATCTGCGCGCCGAGAACCAGCGCCGGCTTGACCGGGGCGAGGCGCCGCAGCCGCTGGACGAGGCGCTCTCGGCGGCGCTGGAGATGACCGCGAAAGACGTGATCCAGCCGACCCACTGGCCCAACATCGACCTGATCGGCGCCCAGCTGAACCTCTACTGGGCCGAGTTCCAGGTGCCGGTCTGGCGCATGGCCGCGCGCGGCTGGAAGCTCTGGGATGCGCTGACCGACCGGCTGCAGGCCGATGGGGTGCTGGACCAGTACGACGTCATCTTCATCGATACCCCCCCGGCGCTGGGGTACCTGACGATCAACGGGCTGGCCGCCGCCGACATCCTGCTGGTGCCCTTCGGCGCCTCCTTCCTCGAATTCGATTCGACGGGCCGGTTCTTCGACATGCTGCATTCCACCTTTGCCTCGATCGAGGAGGGCGAGAATATCGCCGCCCGCGCCCTGGGCCGCCCCGGGCTCGCCTTTGAATGGGACGCGGTGCGCGCGGTAGTCACCCGTTACGACGGCGCCCAGCAGGGCGAGCTTTCGGCGCTGATCCAGGCCTATCTCGGCCGCACCCTCTCGCCGCACCGGCAGGATTTCACCGCGTTGATCGGCCAGGCCGGCGAGCAGGTCGAGGGCATCTACGAGGCCGATTACCGCGACTTCAACCGCGAGACCTATGCCCGTGGCCGCGAAACCTTCGACGAGACCTATGCCGCCTTCAAACGCTTGCTGGTCGGCGTCTGGCGGCGCGAGGAACTTGCGGCCCGGGCCGAGGCCGCCGCGCGCCCGGTTGAGCCGGGCTTAACCGCAAGCTGACAGAGCCGGGCGAAGAAGGAGACCAGACATGGCGAAACGCAGGCGACTGACCCCGGCCCAGGCCCATTTCCTCGATCCCGCGCCGGTGCGCATCGGCGGCCCCGGACTCGGGACGGATGCGGGCGCCCCCCCGGCCTCCGCCCCGATCGCTCAGGTTAGCGGTGACGCCTCGGCGCTGGCCGCGCTCACCGAACTTGCCGCCGAGATGGAGGCGGCCCGTGAACAGGGTCTGATGCTGGAGAATCTTCCGCTCACCGCGATCGACATCGGCCACCTGGTGCGCGACCGCATGGTGCAGGACGAGGAGGAGATGGCGGCGCTGATGGCCAGCCTCGAGGCGCGCGGCCAGCAGACCCCGGTCGAGGTGGTCCGCCTGCCCGATCCGAAGGGCGGCAAGACCCACGGGCTGATCTCGGGCTGGCGCCGGCTGACCGCGCTGACCCGCCTGCATGAGCGGACGCAAGAGCCGCGCTTTGCCGCCGTGCGGGCGCGGGTCATCGCCCCGGAGAGCGCCCAGGCGGCCTATGTGGCGATGGTCGAAGAGAACGAGATCCGCGTCAATCTCAGCCATTACGAACGCGCCCGCATCGCCCTGCGCGCGCTGCAGGAGGGCGTCTATGACAGCCGCCGCGAGGCGCTGCTCAGTCTCTACAACGCGGCGCCGCGCGCCAAGCGCTCCAAGATCGGCAGCTTCATGACCCTGGTCGAGCGGCTCGACCCGGTGCTGAGCTTTCCCACCGCGATCCCGGAAAAGCTGGGGCTGGCCCTGTCCAGGGCGTTGAGCGAGGATGCCGATCTGGCGGCCCGGCTGACAACGCGGCTGGCGGCGACCCCCGCCGAAAGCGCCGAGGCGGAGCTGCGGATCCTGGCCGAGGCGGTGGAGCCCCCTGCCCCTGCGCCAACCGCTGACCCGGCGCCGATTGAGCCAGCCTCGACCTTTGATCCTGCACCGACCCCCGCGCCGGAAAAAGGCTCTAAACGGCGCGCAGAGACTGATATCAGAGAGCCTCATGTCGGCCCGACCCCCGGCGCGCCGCTGCCGATTGCTGTCGCGCCCGGGGTGCAGCTGCAATTCGACCGGCACCGGGGGGAGATCGCGTTGCGCGGCGAAGCCGTGGATCAGACCCTGTTCGAGGCGCTGCAGGCCTGGCTGGCGCAGCGCGGCTGACAGGTCAGCCCCCCTGCCCTTTTGTTTCGCGCGCGAAACATTTTCCACCCGGTTCAGGCCGCAGGCCCCGATGTCGGAATGCTCAGAAATCGGCGGTCGAATTCAGGTCAGTATGGGTTACCTATTGTTTCGCACGCGAAACATGGCGCGCAAGGCGGCCGCTCAAACCTGGTAATAGTCCCGGTACCAGGCCACGAAACGGCGCAGCCCCTCTTCCACCCCCACCTTCGGCGCATAGCTGGTCAGCTCTGTCAAAAGCGTGGTATCGGCCCAGGTTGCCGGCACGTCGCCCGGCTGCATCGGATGCATCACCTTCTCCGCGGCGCGCCCGCAGGCGGATTCGATGGCGGCGATGAAATCCATCAGCGCGGTGGGGTGGCTGCCGCCGATATTGACCACGCGGAACGGGGCGACCGGGCTCAGGCTGTCATGCTCCGACACCGGGGTCTCGCCCGGCACGGCCCGGGACAACCCGAGGATGCCGTCGACCAGGTCGTCGATATAGGTGAAGTCGCGCTGCATCTGGCCGTGGTTGTAGACGTCGATCGGCTCGCCACGCAGGATCGCGCGGGTGAACTTGAAATGCGCCATGTCGGGCCGGCCCCAGGGCCCGTAGACGGTGAAGAAACGGAACATGGTGGTCGGCAGGTGATAGAGATGGGCATAGGAATGCGCCATCGCCTCTGTCGCCTTCTTGGTGGCGGCATAGAAGGACATCTGCGTATCGGCCTTGTCGGTCTCGGCGTAGGGCATCTCGGTGTTGGCGCCATAGACCGAAGAGGTCGAGGCCAGCAACAGGTGCGCCGGGGGATGGGCGCGGGCGGCCTCCAGAAGCTCATAGGTGCCGATCAGGTTGGCCTCGAGATAGTCGCGCGGTGCCTCGATCGAATGGCGCACCCCGGCCTGGGCGGCCAGGTGGATCACCAGTTCCGGCGTTTCGTCCCGAAAAAGGGTCTTGAGGCGGTCGGGATTCTCCAGCTTGCCGATCACCGGGGTGAACTGCGGGTTCTGCTCCAGCCGCGCGTGACGGCGCCGTTTCAGCGCGACGTCGTAATAATCCGACAGGCTGTCGAGCCCGATCACCCGCCAGCCCTGCTCGAGCAGACGGGCGCAGAGGTGATATCCGATGAAGCCGGCCGAGCCGGTGACGAGGGCATTGCGCATGGCGCCTTGGTGGCGCAGTGCGGTGCGGCTGTCAAATCGGTTCGGGTGGGGCGGGGGATTTCGCGCGGATTTGACACCGGCGCCGAATTGTGGGTTTTGCAATCCGAATGCCTGCCCGGGCTGATCCCGGGCAGGCAAACAAGAAAAAGGCGCGCGTGCCGTGAGTGAAGAGCAGACCCGAAAGACCGAGAGCCTGGTGGCGGTGGTGGTCACCCACAACCGCTTGGACAAGCTCAAGCTGGTGCTGGCGCGGCTGCTGGAAAGCCCGGCGGCGGAACTGCAGGCGGTGGTGGTGATCGACAATGTCTCGACCGACGGCACGGGCGCCTGGCTGGCGGCGCAGCCCGATCCGCGGCTGGTGGTGGTGACCAGCACCGAGAACCTGGGCGGTGCCGGCGGGTTCGAGACGGGCATGCGGTTGGCGTCTGAGCGTTTCGATCCCGACTGGATGGTGGTGATGGACGACGATGCCCGCCCGGCCCCCGGCGGGCTGGCCGCTTTCCACGCCAGTGACAAGAGCGGCTGCGACGCCATCGCGGCGGCGGTCTATTTCCCCGACGGGCGCATCTGCGAGATGAACCGCCCGTCGCGCAACCCGTTCTGGCACGGGCGCGAATTCGCCCGCACCCTGCTGCGCGGTCGCGGCGGCTTTCACATCGCGCCCGAGGATTACCGCGGCACGGAGCGCTGGGTCGATGTGTCGTCCTTCGTGGGGCTCTTCGTGTCGCGCCGCGCGCTGTCGCTGGCGGGCTATCCCGACGGGCGGCTGTTCGTCTATGGCGAGGATGGCATCTTCACCCTCGGGCTCAGCAAGGCGGGTGGGCGCATCCGCTTTGCTCCCGGGGTCGCCTTCGAGCATGACTGCTCAACCCTGCAGAGCGGCCAGTTCCGGCCGCTGTGGAAGGTGTACTACTACCACCGCAACCTGTTGTTCCTTTATCGCATGGCGGCGGGCTGGCTGTTCTGGCCGGCGCTGCTGGTGGTGCTGCCGAAATGGCTGCTGAAACTGCGTCATCACCCCGGCGAGCGGATCCGGTTCCTGCGCCTGCTGGGCCGGGCGGTCACCGATGGCCTGTCCGGTCGAATGCACCGCCCCCATCCGGAGGTGCTGGCGCTGGCCGGCACCGCGGGGCCTAGCGGTTCAGGATGTCGCGGTGATAACGCCCCATCAGGATGAGCCCCATCGCCAGCAGCGCCAGCGACACCCCCAGCACGTAGACATGGCTGACGTAGGAGGCGGTGTAGGTGGGGTAGAACCCGGTGCGCATCAACCCGGTGATGTGCATCAGCGGGTTGTACCACAAGATGTCCTGTGCCAGCGGCGGCATGCTGTCGTAAAGAAAGAAGACGCCGGAAGCGATGAAGAGGGGTCTTGTGGCGATCGACCAGATCATGTCCCATAGGGGAAACAACCCCATGAGGGCGCAGTTGAGCACGCCCACCCCCAGCCCCAGCAGCATCGCCAGTGCCATCGCCTCCACCACCGGCGGCAGGTCCAGCACGGTGCGGCCGTCGATCACCGCGAGAATGCCCGTCAGCAGCAGGAGTGTCACCAGGATCCCGGTCAGGCTGTTGAGCAGGAAGCGCGCCAGCACCGCGTCGAGCCAGGTGACGGCGGGGTATTTCAGCAGCGGCTTGGAGAAATTGATTGCCTTTCCTACCATGTTCGACAGGGTCTGATACAGGTCGAAGGGCATGTATCCTGTCGCATAAAACAGGATAAAACTGGTCCCGAGCGGTGGGGTGCGCATGACTATTGAAAAGGCGAGGCTCAGCACCAGGATCGCCCCCAGGGGTTCCAGGATCGCCCAGGCATAGCCGCCCGGAGTGCGCCCGTAGCGGGTCGACATCTCGCGCAGCACCAAGGCCAGCACCGTGCGCGCTGCCGCGAAACGGCGCGGCCCGGATTGCGCGGGGGGCAGGGCAGGGGGCGCCGGGGGGGGCAGGACGGCCATGAAAAGCGTTCCGATACTGGCGTTTACATGCGCCGTTATGTAAGAAACGGAAACAGATTTCAAACGGCTTCGCGCCAAGCAGGTCCTGATGAACGACAAGACGCTTACCTCCGACCTGGCAGAGGGTGCCACCGCCGACGCGCCGGGCGAGGGGCAGGCCCCGGTCGCTGGCGCGAGACGCCGTGCTGCCAGGGCGGCGGCGAAGAAAAACCGCAACCGGAAGGCCGCCCCGGCCGGGGAGGCCCCGGTGGTTGCGGTGCAGCCGATCGCGCCGCCGGCGCGACTGAAGAAACGGCATTGGGGGCTGTTGGCCAGTTTCGCGGCGCTGGTGCTGTTGCCGCTGGTGGCGGTGATCTTCTATCTCTGGACCCTGGCCAGCGACCAGTACATGTCGACCACCGGCTTCACCGTGCGCAGCCAGGAAAGCGGTGGCGCCTCCGAGTTGCTGGGCGGGCTGGCGCAATTCGCCGGCGGCACGACCGCCTCGGACAGCGACATCCTTTACGAGTTCATCCAGAGCCAGGAGATGGTCGAGGCGGTGGATGCCAAGATCGACCTGCGCGCCCATTACAGCCAGCCCTGGCCCGACGACTGGGCCTTCGCGCTCTGGCCCGACGCGACGCTGGAGGACCTGGTCTGGTACTGGCAGCGCATCGTGGGCATTTCCTATGATGGTGGCACCGGGCTGATCGAGGTGCAGGCCTTGGCCTTTGATCCGCAAACCGCCCGCGCGGTGGCCAGCGCCATCCTGAGCGAGAGCCAGGACCGCATCAACGCGCTGAACGAGCAGGCGCGCGAGGACGCGATGCGCTATGCCCGCGATGACCTCGACCAGGCCATCGCCCGGCTGAAGGAGGCGCGCGAGGCGCTGACCCGGTTCCGCACCCGCACCCGGATCGTTGACCCGGCGGCCGACATCCAGGGCCGCATGGGGGTGATGAACAACCTTCAACAGCAATTGGCCGAGGCGCTGATCGAATACGATCTGCTGCGCGGCACCAGCAATGACAGCGACCCGCGCCTGACCAAGGCGCAGCAGCGCATCGACGTGATCCGCGACCGCATCCGGATCGAGCGGCAGACCTTCACCAGCGAGAATACCGATACCGGCGCGGTGGGCGAGGATTACCCGACCCTGATCGCCGAGTTCGAGAGCCTGAACGTGGACCTGCAATATGCCGAGGAAACCTATCGCGCGGCGCTGACCGCGCTGCAGGTGGCCCGCGACGATGCCGCGCGTCAGAGCCGCTACCTGGCGACCTACATCAAGCCGACCCTGGCGCAGGAGGCGGAATATCCCAGGCGCGCCATCCTGGCCGGGCTGGCGGGGTTGTTCCTGGTCCTGATCTGGTCGATCGGCGCGCTGATCTATTACTCGATCCGCGACCGCAGTTAAGTAGGGCAAGGGGATGACGCGACAAGGATTCGCAGGCTCCCGGCGGCCCGGGACGGACCGCCGTTGATCCGGTTCGAGAACCTCACCAAGAGTTTCCGCCTGCGCAGCGAGCGCAAGGTGGTGATCGATCATCTCAACCTGACCCTGCCCAGCGGAAAATCACTGGCGCTGCTGGGCCGCAACGGGGCCGGGAAATCGACGCTGTTGGAGATGATCGCCGGCACCATGCGCCCGGATTCGGGGCGGATCGTCTCCGATGGCTCGATTTCCTGGCCGGTGGGCTTCGGCGGCTCGTTTCACAGGGATCTGACCGGGGCCGAGAACGTGCGTTTCATCGCCCGCATCTACGGGGTCGATACCGACGGGCTGATCGCCTTCGTCGAGGATTTCGCCGAACTTGGCAAATTCTTTCACATGCCGGTGCGCAGCTATTCCTCGGGGATGAAATCGCGGCTGACCTTCGGCGCCTCGATGGGGATCCATTTCGACACCTATCTGGTCGACGAGGTGACGGCCACGGGGGATGCGGCGTTCAAGTCCAAGAGCCGGGCGGTCTTCGCCGAGCGGATGAAGAATTCGAGCGCGATCATGGTCAACCACTCGATGGGGCAGATCCGGCAGTTCTGCGATGCCGGGCTGGTGCTGGAGAATGGCCAGGTGCAGTATTTCGACGACCTCGAAGAGGCGATCGCCATGCATGAGGCGATCATGGCGAGGTGAGCCTGCGCTGCCGTTGCATTTTCATCGCGTGTTTTTGCGCAGAGAGGGAAGACATGATCTTCTGTTGAACCGGGCTCTTTTGCTCCATTAAGAGAATTGAAAAATTGAGAGATGCGCCGCCGCTGGCGGTGAGAGAGGAACGCCTTATGCCCGTCCAGATGTCCCCGCCGGCCGTGACCACGTTGCAGAGCCTGATCTGGCCGGAGCAGGGGATTTGTACCGAACGTGACCTCTATGTCCGTCTGCATGGTCCGGCGGGGTTTTCGGCGGAAGAAGGCATGGTGCATTTCTCGGTCGATAGCAGGGCTGAGTTCAACACTTGGTTCAACCTCTTCAACATCGGCAAATGGCAGCACAATTGTGCACTGAGCGATTTGCAACTGTCGCTGGAAGGGGCCGGACGTTTCGAAGTCTCGGTGTTCCTGGCGCTGCCCGAACGGTCCTGGGAACGACTGGTCAACGAGGTGGTGTCCCTGAGTGCGACGGCGCCCACGCTGATCGACTTGTCGCATGTCTTCGATCTGGAATTGACCGAAGGGGTGTTGTTCTTCGAGTTGCGGGCGTTGAGCCGGGGGAAACTGACTGCGGCGGATTGGGTCACGGCGGATGCGCCGCGGCGCGTACCGGAGTTGATGCTGTCGATCACCACCTTCAGGCGCGAGGCGGCGGTGCAGCGGACCGCCCGGCGGTTCGGGAGCTATATTTCCACCTCGCCCCTGAAGGATCACATCCGGCTGACCGTGGTCGACAACGGCCAGAGCGTGACGATCCCCGAAAGCTCAAATGTGACGGTGGTCCCGAACGAGAACCTCGGCGGGGCAGGGGGGTTTTCCCGCGGGCTGCTGGCGGCGCGCGACAGCGGCGCCAGCCATTGCCTGTTCATGGATGACGATGCCTCGGTGCATATGGCGAGCCTCGATCGCACCTGGCGGTTTCTGGCCTATGCCATCGATCCCGCCACGGCGGTGGCCGGGGCGATGATCAACGCCTCGCACCGCTGGGCGATCTGGGAAAACGGGGCGGTGTTCAACACCCGTTGCATGCCGCTCTACATGGGCACCGACCTGCGCGATCCGGGGCAGAGCTTTGGCATGGAATATGCCACCACCGGCCCGGCCCCCGCGAATTTCTACGGCGGCTGGTGGTACTTCGCCTTTCCGGTCGACAAGGTGGCGCATCAACCGTTCCCCTTCTTCGTGCGCGGCGACGACGTGAGTTTCAGCCTGGTGCATGATTTCAACATCGTCACCCTGAACGGCGTGGTCTCCTTCCAGGACAGTTTCACCGACAAGGAAAGCCCACTGACCTGGTACCTGGACCTGCGCAGCCACATGGCGCATCACCTGAGCCTGCCATCAATGGAAATAGGCGCGCTGCGCACGCTCAAGATCGCGGTCTGGTTCTTCCTGCGCAACCTGCCCAGGATGCATTACGAGACGATCGCCGCCATCAACCTGGCTTTGGCGGATGTGCTCAGGGGGCCGGAGTTCTTTGACGCCAACGCCGACATGGCGCAGCGCCGGGCCGACATCAAGGCGCTGACCAGGCAGGAGGCCTGGGTCAAGTCGACGGGACAGGACCCGTCGGACAGCAAATGGCGGATGAACCCGCATAACCGCTGGACCCGACTGGTCATGAAGCTGACGCTGAACGGTCACCTGCTGCCGTTGTTTTCCCTGTTCGGCAACCGCATCGTGCTGGAAGCACAGGACCGGGGCAGCATCCACTTGGCCTGGGGCGCGTCGGAGATCACCTATCTCAGCGCGAACAAGCGTCAATGTTATACCGTGCGCCACTCCAAGCGGGCCTTCCTGCGCGAGAGCGCGCGGTTCACCGCGCTGGCGCTGACCTTCCTGCGGCGCTATCCCCGGCTCGTGAAGCAGTACCGCAAGGGCTATGATGAGTTGACTGGTGAGGGCTACTGGCGGGCCAAGCTGGGGATGGCTGGGGATGGCGTGGAGGGAACTGCGCCCTGAGGGGCATGGGCGGAGAACGGCCCTGTGCCGCCGTGAGGCGGGTGGGGCGGGCTTGCATTTCCTCGGCGCCCTGTTCCATATGACCGGACCGGGCAGGCCCTGTTGCAAGAGGTTTTATCAAGCGTATGAAAGTCATTCTGTTCATCGGACATCACAAGGTAGGCTCGACCTCTCTGCAGGACTTTCTGGCCCGGAACAGCGTGGCCCTGGCGCAGGCCGGCATTCTCTACCCCAGTGTCGATTTCGAGGGCATGGCGCTGATGCTGGGGGCCGCGACGGGGCGTTATGCGCCGGAGGGGGTGCTGCCGATCAATGCACGTGAGCCGCATAATGCGCTGGCCTTCCGGATGTTGGCGGAACACGACAAGGGCAAGGTGCCCGGCTTTCACAAGGGGCTGCCGGCCCGCGGGCAGATGGAGCGCGCGATCCGCAAGCAGATTGAATTCCTGCGGCCCGAGGCGGTGATCCTGGCCGCGGAGGTTTTTGCCAATTTTGCCCCCGCCGATCCGGCCCTGATCCAGGGCCTTAGGAATATCTTCCCACCCGAGGCCGAGATCACCGTGATCGCCACCCTGAGGCGGATTGATGACTATCTTGCTTCCTGGCACGGGCAGCGGTTGAAATTCGGCCACAAGATCGCGCCGTTGAGCGCGGGCGGCCTGCAGGGATATTTCGGGAACATCCATTTCGATTACCGGTTGATGCTGGAGGGCTGGCTGAAAGAGGTGCCCGAGGCCCGCTTTGTCCTGCGCGATTACGCCGATGTGCGGGCGGCCGGCGGCTCGGTGGCGGATTTCATTGCACAGTCGGGACTGACCTTCCCGGAGGGGCTCGGCCCGGAACAGCGCACCAATGAATCGCTGCATCGCGGCGTCTACGAACTGGCCCGACGCGGCAACGAGGTGCTGCCGGGGCCGCAGGCCGGCGCGCTGCGCCGGTGGTTGCGGGTGCTGACGCCGGAGCTTGATCTGCCAAAATCTTCGGAGATCGAGTTGTTCGGGGAACAGAACCGCGCGGAGATGGTTGACCGGTTCACCCCGATCCAGCAGTTTCTGGGCGAGGTCTCGGGCAAGGCGCCCTTCTTTCCCGACCTGGAGGCGGCGCGCCAGCCGTTGCCGGTGCCCGAGGTCGAGGTGTTCCGGCACGCGCTGGCCCGGCTGCGCGGGTATGAAAAGGACATGGAATCCCCGGAGATTTCCGAGTTTTTGGCCATGTTAGGGGCTGAAATCATATCCTGATTGCAGATTTCATTTGGCGAAAGGGCCGAGATGATCAACGAGCTTGTCATTCACTTGGGCGACACCAAGACGGGGTCGACCTCGATCCAGAAGGCGCTGGTGCGGGGCCAAGTGAAGACGCCGGGGATATCTATTCTCTACCCAACCCGCAGCAATCACATCGCTCTGGCCAAGACCCTGACACTCCGGCGACGTCTCGGCCAGCGTGAGGCTCGGTTCGGACGCTTGCACGAGGCTTTCGTGCAGAGCGATGCAGATTACGGTATTGTCTCGGCAGAGCATTTCCAGATGGTCGATCCGCTGGTTCTGCAGCAAGCGATCGGGGAGTATTGGCCGGACCTGCAGGATCAGCTGCGCCTGATTTCCTATGTGCGCCCGCATGCGGGTAAGTTCCTGTCCGCCTTCTCTGAGAGGATCAAGCTTGGTGCGGATCTCGATTCGCTGGAACAGCTGTTCGATATCATGACGCAGAGTGGTGTACTGGATTACACGCCGCGTTTCCAAGCTTGGCGCGACACGTTTGGTGATCGGTTCACCTTGCGGGCCTTTATTCGTGATAGGATGTATAACAGCGACGTAGTGCAGGATTTTTTTCACACTGTATTGAACAGCGAGAGGTTTGAGATTGCCGATGCGGCCCCGGCGAATCCCTCCCTAACGGTCAGCCAGTTGGCGTTGCTGCGCCGGGTTCAGACTTGGGCGGTAGCGATGGCGAAGGGTCCAAAGGGACCGCTGTTCCGTGACGCGCAGGGGGTGTTTGGCAGGATCTTGGCGGACCACCTCGTGCAGAGCGGGATCGGAACCGACGGCGCCAAGCTGCGCATGCCTGCCAGTCTGGCAACCCGTTTTCAGGAGCGGTTCGCCGCAGATGCTGAGGCGCTGGACGTGGCCTTTTTCGAGGGGTTTCCGTTTTCCGATGCGTTGGAGCAAAGCGCGGCCGTGGTGACCGCCGCGCCACAGTCCTTGCGAGCAGAGGATCATTTCGATGCGCGCATGATCGAAGAAGTGCTGGTCTTTGCTCGACCGTTGGCCGAGAGGATGGCCGGGAATCCGGGCGATTTCCGCAAAACTGCAGTACTGGGCGGTGCGGTGACTCGGTAAAGCGGACTCGTATCGCCATTCGTAAGGTGCCTGGTAGAGACAATAGGAGTGAACATGAACTTTCTGATGGTAGGCGCGGGGCTGTCCGGCGCGGTGATCGGGCGGCATCTGGCCGAGGCGGGGCACAAGATCACCGTGGTCGACAGCCGGCCCCATATCGGGGGCAATTGCCATACCGAGCGCGACGCTGACACCGGGGTGATGGTGCATATCTATGGCCCGCATATCTTTCACACCGATGACGCCGAGGTCTGGGAATACGTCAATTCCTTCGAGACCTTCCTGCCCTACAAGAACCGGGTGAAGACCACCTCGCGCGATCCCGAGGGCGCGCTCGGGGTGTTCTCGCTGCCGGTCAACCTGCACACCATCAACCAGTTCTTCCGCAAGACCCTGCGCCCGGAAGAGGCGCATGACTTCATCGTCAACGAACAGGCCGATACCTCGATCACCGATCCGCAAACCTTTGAAGAGCAGGCGATGCGCTTTGTCGGCAAGGATCTCTACGAGGCCTTCTTCAAGGGCTACACGATGAAGCAATGGGGCTGTCACCCCAGCGAACTGCCGGCCTCGATCCTGAAGCGGCTGCCGGTGCGCTTCAACTATGACGACAATTATTTCTTTCACAAGTTCCAGGGCATGCCCGAGAGTGGCTATACCGCGATGATCGAAAAGATCCTCGATCATCCGGGGATTACGGTGCAGTTAGAGACTGTTTTCGACCGCGCCCAAGCGGATCAGTATGACCACGTGTTCTATTCCGGACCGCTGGATGGCTGGTTCGATTTCGAACTGGGACGGCTGGGGTACCGGACGCTGGATTTCGAGCGATTCACCCATGAGGGCGATTACCAGGGCTGCGCGGTGATGAACTATGGCGAGGTCGAGGTGCCCTATACCCGCATCACCGAGCACAAGCATTTCGCCCCTTGGGAAAGCCACGAGGGTTCGGTGCTCTACCGTGAATTCTCCCGCGCGGCCGAGCCCGAGGACATCCCCTATTACCCGGTCCGCCAGGTCGCGGAAAAGGCGCTGCTGTCCGATTACGTGAAACTGGCCGAGGAGACCTCGGGCGTCACCTTTGTCGGGCGTCTCGGGACCTATCGCTATCTCGACATGGACGTGACCATCCGCGAGGCACTGGATACCGCGCGCGGCTTCGTTCAGTGTCTGGACAAGGGCGAGAAGGTGCCGGCGTTCTTTACCGCGCCGTTGTGAGGCTCCTCGTTTTCGGTTGGAGTGTGCCCAGGATGCATTAATAGGCATCATGAGAAAAGTTTAGCGACCACGACCGGTGTGCTAGCCTCGATGCTCGTTCTTTTCGTCGGGAGCGGGTACTGTTGGTTTCGGGGCGGAACGAAGGGTGTGTTTCCATCAAGAACGTCGGCTAGTTGAAGGGAAACTTTGTCGGTAACGGTTAAAAAATTCCGTAGCGTTAGAAAGGTTTCAGCTGGTGGCGCGCCTTCGGTCGCACTTAGGGCATGCGCCTGAGATCACGGTTGACAGTCACAAGGTCGTGGCCAATACGAGGCTGGCATCCATGTATTTGCAGAACGAAAGACGGTAGGCAGACATGTTCCTGAATTATCATTTTTCAGATCACGCATATGATTCGGATATAATTTTCAAAGAAGTTTCGACGGATGAGAATGCGGTTGTGGCGGATGGGGTGCACATTGCCGTCGATCCTAAGAAGGGCTGTCTCTCAACAGAACGCGCCAAGACTGGGCGGTTGAGAGCCACCGAGATTGCACTTGACGCTCGATGGTTGGAAGTTGCCATTTTCATGGACCAGAAGGAGTGGTTGGAGTGCCGTTGCGTCCATGTCAAGTTTCGAGCATCTGCAAAGGCAGCGACGACAATTAATCCCGCCATTCGCCTGCTTTTCGATGACGGCTTCCATGATTTGTTCTTGCCTGAGAAGTGTTGGATTGGGACGACACCCACCGACGCTGCCGCAACCTACCATATCCCACCAAATTTGACTAATGACGCTCAACGACTTGAACTACATCTTTTCCTGGAGCCCGAGGACAACTGCTACGAGCTGTATGACCTGGTCATGACAGGCGTTATTTGAGGACGGGGGTTGGAACAGTGAAATTTTCTTGCATCATGACGACCTTCAACGACGGAGAATTGATCCGTCAATCCATCGCTTCCATACTCAACCAGAGCTTTGAGGATTTTGAACTGATCATTGTGGATGACGGTTCGACTCAAGAAACCAAGGATATTCTGGCTACTTTTGATGATCCGCGCCTGCAGGTTCTGCCGCAGGCGAATGATGGGCTGTCTGGGGCACGAAATCGTGGGCTGCAGCATGTTCAGGGCGATTATATCTGCTTTCTGGACGCCGACGATACGCGCGCGCCATGGTCGTTTGCCGAAGCCGCAGGGGTGATCGATGCAACCGGGGCCGAACTGATCCTGACGCGGGGTGCCTATTCCGGTGAACGTACTGAGTTGACGCCCTTTTTTGACGAGAAACACTTCGACTTCATTACTGCGGAAAAGGTAGGGAGTGGTTCCCTGCCGCTTTCACGCCGCAAAGCTTGGGCTGCCAGCCTAGAGCCGCAGTCAGCGAACAAGTTTGTTTCACGAGAACTAGTTGACCGAGGACACTTGCGGTTTCCGAATGACCATTTTTTTGAAGACATCCTATTCCACACGATGGCTGTGGCTTGGGCTCGCTCTATCGAATTCGTGTCGTCACGTCACTTCACTTACTTCCAGCGCCAGATACGCCCGCAATTGACTGCATCCAAGGGCACTATCCGTTTCGATGTTCTCGGTTCGGTGAGCGTGACACTGCAGATATTCGAAAATCACCCCGATTTTTATAACTCAGAGATGCGCGGGGCATTGGCAATTTCGGTTCTGCGGTTGTTGCGCTGGTGTGAGGAAGAAATTCCAGCATATCATCAATTAGCGTATCGTACCGCGTTGAAGGAAGTACTCAGGCGGGTGGACCCAAGATTTTTTATCTTCGACAAGAAGACTCCTGATCCTCGTGGAGAGCGTGAGCAATTGTCCAGATATGCGAAAGAGGTGATGGCATGAGTACTTTTGACCGCACGATGTGGACGGCTACGGCGTGTCATAGCCGTGCAACGGACACCAACACCTGTGAAATTCAGATGTTTGGGCAGAAGATTGAGATCAAGACTTGCAGCGACTTGCCCGAGCAGCGCAAACGGCTGACCGATCTCGATGCGATCGCCGAACGGTTTCTGGCCTCGCGTGCCATTCCGAAGGCAGGCCTCTGCGTTGACATCGGGGCGGGGGAGGGATGGTTTGCGCTTCCTTTCGCCAAGGCGCATCCAGAATGGCAGGTGATCTGCTTCGAACCCGTGCCGTCCGCTTTTGAGGTGCTGGAAGACAATGTTGCTATACTTGATTTGAGCAATGTTACCTGCGTGAACGCTGCCTTTCACCCGGATCTTGACCGTCTCGGAATCGCGCCACGTGCAGCAGAGAAGGAAGTCGGTCTGAGCCGCAAGTTGCGTGCGGCATTGAAACGCACGGAAGAGGCTATCTTCAAGCCTCTTTTGGCCATGGGGTCCCGCGTTGCCCCTGTGAGTGCGGATGAAGTGGAGAAAACTATCCTCCTGCCGGCGTTGCCTGTGGACCTGATCGCGTCGCTGACACCTGATCTTGTCCGGCTTGACGCGCCCGGAGCGGAGCGCGCCATTCTTGCGGATTTACAGAATGTTCATGCCCCATTTATATTCGGCGCCTTGCATTCGTATGTGCCCTCGACCCTGTGCACTCCCGGTCCTAATGCCGGACAGCGGGAGTATTACTTTGTGCATGGCGAGCATGCGTTGCGTCGGGATTATGAAGACCGCTTTACTACTCGGCAGGCGCGCTTGGATGTGGTCATCGCCATGTACAACGCCCGCGAGTTCATCGCAGAGTGTATCGATAGCATCATTGCGGACAATAACCCTGACATCCATGTCATCGTGGTGGACGATGGGTCGACGGATGGAGGCGGTGATCTTGTCTTGGAGCGTTACGCAGATCATGATCGCGTGCATTTGAAACGCAAAGCCAATGGGGGCTGCGCTTCTGCACGTAATTATGGGCGGATGCATTCGAATGCGACACACATTGCCTTCATTGATGCTGATGATCGTGTAGATGAGGGTATGTTCTCGGCTCTGCTGGAGACGGCACGCTACACTGGCGCCTTTGTAGTTGAAGCCGGGTTCGAATTTTTTGAAGTTCAGCCTGATGGTACGGAAGCCTTTACGCCCAGCTACGAGGCAGAAATTTACGGGGGACCGGGGGAGCACCGAATAGGCGATGTCAGTTTTTCCTGGCTACCTGGAGACGTGATCGCCATCGGTCAGCCTACGATCTGGCGCCGCGTACACCGTCGCGACTTCCTTGATCGGAATAACCTTTGGTTCCCTGAACACATCCGGGCCTTCGATGACCAGATATTCCAGTTACTTGTCGTGCTTTACGCTGGTGTGATACCGCATATTCGCGGTTACAATTATCACTATCGCCAACATCCAGGACAAGATATCAAACAAGGTGACGAACGTCATTTTTATAGCTTTAACATGTTCAAGTCAGTTTTTCTCCGCGCGCTGGATGAAAACTGGAAGAACATGAATCCTATCTATCGTTCCCTGCTCAACACCATCGGCTGGTCCTATAGTGGTATTCACGATGATCTTAAGCCTATTTATCAAGAGGCTGCGTCGGAATTTCTGGCCGTGGTGGCGAAGGCTTTCGGACACCGTTTCGACCATGCCAGCTTGGCTGCAACAGAAGTTGAAGGCCTTGAGTTTCTGATTGACCATAAGTTGAGATCCATGGACGGCGTCCCGGTAAACTATGGGATAATGCGCCTGGAAAGCTGGACTTGGCAACCGGAATTCATTCAAATGATGAGGGCGGCGTCAGATGGTGAATGGTGAAATCGCCGTTTCCACGTATATATTTAGGAAGAGTTTCCAGATAATGAAATATATATACACCTAAAAATGCATTTAACCCCTCAGGTTTCTCTTTAGGTGAATTATTGCAAGGGGGGATCGACGGATATGTCGTAATAGGAGAAAATAAAAATGGGTGGTAAATTTGTGGTTTTCTCGCACGGACGTGCCGGTACTAATTTTTTGATGAACAATCTCGCGGCGCACCCTGACACGAATGTTTATATGGAGCCATTCCATAACAAAATATCAGATCGCTCTCAGGTCAATGGTAGAAAATGGAAAGAGGGAGAGAGTTCTGCCAATTTTGCCTATAGTGAGGTTTTTTCAGATGATTCAAGAGTGAGTGGATTTAAGCTTTTTTATTTCCATTGTCGTCAAAGCGTCGTATCGTCAGATATATGGGGTGCCCTGAGGGATGATGCGGATCTGAAGGTAATATTCTTGAATCGAAGAAACCTGCTTATGAAGCACTTAAGTGATTTGCGTGCTCAAAAATCGGGAGTTTGGCATCCCACGCGAGAGAATTTTTCCGTGAGTCAATACGGTGATGTTGTTGACGTCACTGTGGATATTCCGGCATTGATGCGTGTAATGAGCGACCTTTATTGTGGCTATCATAAAGTCTCAGAAATTTTTTCAAATCATCAGTGCTTCCACATGTTTTTTGAGGATCTGGCTGAGGATAGTGATGATATATATGGGGAGGTTTTGGATTTTCTCGATTTGCGATCTGGTGAAGTTGTTAATAAATTTAAATCCGGAACATTAACTAAAAAAACAACTAGAGTTACCAACGGGGCGCGTGTGAAGGAGGTAGTTGGGAGCTCAATTTTTTCAGATTTTCTCGAAACCTGTACTGTTTTGTAGGCGATGTCCGCATGGCGTGTTGGTTTAGTCATCGTTTTGGACTC
>NZ_BAABWV010000024.1:0-52550 GCF_040365005.1 Aquicoccus sp. SU-CL01552
CAGCCCGTGCTGGACGATTGCCTTTGCCCCGGAGCAAAGGCAGGCAGACAATGCAGCGGCTGACCGCGACTTTACAACGCGACTTTCTGATAGTGACCTTTCCGCAGCACGTGTCGAAGGGCCGCTCAAGGGGGCGCCGCCGCGCAGCATTTTCGCCCGATCGAAGGTCGGCAAAGGGCCGATCGCATACTTCGACACGTCGGGCGGAATGGGGGCATCCGCTGCCTTAAGCCGGAAGGTCGGCTTGCGCAAAAGCCAATTCCTCCCGCAGACGCGGGAGGAGTCGTTCTGTCAGCCCTCCGGCCGGTGGCTCATCCACCGTTTCACCGCATGATCAGGACGGGCACCCGGCAGGAGCGGATCATCTCGGCGGTGGTCGATCCGATGATAAGGGAACGCACCCGGGAGTGGCCGTAAGCGCCCATGACCAGCAATTCGTGCTCGTCCATCGCCGTGATCTGTGCGAGCACCTTTTCCGGCTCGTCAGCGCGGATGATGGTCTCCGCTTCGAAGCCCCCCGCCTTCAGCGTCGCCACCGCGTCCTCCAGTGACTTGCAGATGCCCCGGGTTTCCTTGCCGGCAAAGACAAGAGAAACCCTCAGACCCGCGAATAGCGGGCTGCGCGAGATGTAGTCCACCGCCTTGAGCGACGTGGCCGCACCGTCAAAGGCCACCAAGACCTTCTTGATCGGCTTGAAGGCACGGTTGGCGATGAACACCGGCTTGTGGCTGGCGCGGACAATGCGCTCCAGGTTCGAGCCCAGGTGCTCCATGGCCACTCCTGCGGCCTCGCCGCGCTTGCCGACCACGAGCATGTCGCCGGTCTCTTCTTTCGCGGTCACCGTCTCGACCAGATCGCCTTGGCGCAGGCGGGTTTCGACCTCAATGTCTCCGTCGGCTTGGATGATAGCCTTGGCGTCCTCCAGGATCGCGCGCCCGTGCTCGTGGGCAAGCTTGGCACGCTCGGCATCGAGGTCCGAGAGCTGTTCCAGCAGCCGCGTGCGCGCGCCCAGACGGATCGCGCCCGAGAGATCCTGCTGCGCGATCCCCTGGCGGCGGCCCATGACGTGATAGACCTTGACCTTCCAGCCGTTCTTGCCGGAAATCCAGGCCGCGTGGTGGCAGACGCTCTCAGAATAGGCCGAGCCGTCCACCAATGCGATCAGCGTGTTGGTTGTCATTCCTGCTTGCTCCCTCAGTGGCCCATCAACTGATCCATCGCGCCCGGCTTGTCATGGATGGCGAGCCTGTCCACGATGGTCTCCGATGCCCTGTTCAATCCGATGAGCTCGATGTCTGCGCCTTCCCGACGGAATTTGAGCACGGCCATGTCCAGCGCGGCAACCGAGGAAATATCCCAGATATGCGCACGGCTGAGGTCGATCGTGACCTTTTCCGGCGCTTCCTTGAAGTCAAAGGCGAGCATGAAATCCTCCGATGAGGCAAAGAAAAGCTGTCCCTCGACGTAATAGGTGCGGTGCGTCCCGTCCGGGGTGATCTCGCTGCGCACGCGGAACAGCTGCGCGATCTTCCAAGCGAACAAGATGCCCGATAGCAGCACCCCAACCAGCACCCCGATCGCGAGGTTGTGGGTATAAACCACGAAAAACACCGTCGCCAGCATCACGATGGATGAGGATGTCGGATGCTCGCGCAGGTTCTTGATTGAGGACCAGGAAAACGTGCCGATCGAGACCATGATCATAATCGCAACCAGCGCGGCCATGGGGATGATCGCCACGATGTCGCCGAGCGCGACCACCATGATCAACAGGAATACACCCGCGGCAAAGGTCGACAGCCGCCCGCGTCCACCGGATTTCACGTTGATCATCGATTGGCCGATCATGGCGCAGCCCGCCATGCCACCGATGAAGCCGGTGGCCGCGTTGGCGATGCCCTGGCCGATGCACTCTTGGTTGCGGTCCGACCCGGTATCGGTCAGGTCGTCCACGATCTGCTGGGTCATCAGGCTTTCCAGCAGGCCGACGACCGCGACAGCCAGCGAATAGGGAAAGATGATTGCGAGCGTCTCGAAGTTCAGCGGAATGTCCGGGATCAGGAACACCGGCAGCGTGTCGGGCAGTGCGCCCATGTCGCCCACAGTGCGCACATCCCATCCCATGACGATGGTCAAAACGGTCAGCACGATGATGGTGACCAGCGGGGATGGGATCGCCCGCGTGATCCGCGGGAAAAGATAGATGATCGCCAAACCGGCCGCGACCAGCGCATAGGTCAGCATGGGAACTTTCGACGGATCCAGCTCGGGCAGCTGCGCCATGAAAATGAGGATGGCGAGCGCGTTGACGAACCCGGTCAACACCGATTTCGACACGAAGCGCATTACGTAGCCGAGCTTGAGCAGCCCGGCGAGGATCTGCAACAGCCCGGCGAGCACGGTCGCCGCGAGCAGATATTCCAGCCCGTGGTCCTTGACCAGCGTCACCATCAGAACCGCCGTGGCCGCCGTTGCGGCCGAGATCATGCCCGGCCGTCCGCCGGTGATCGCGGTAATGACGGCGATGGAGAAGGAGGCGTAAAGCCCCACCTTCGGATCCACGCCGGCGATGATGGAAAAGGCGATGGCCTCGGGAATAAGCGCAAGCGCCACGACAAGGCCCGAGAGGAGATCGCCGCGGATGTTGTTCGTCCAGTCGCGGCGGTATTGAGTCAGTGAAATCATGAACAGTTGTGTACCCATAGGCCGCGAGTAAGAACTCGCGGTCTTGTCGATCTTGTCTGTCTTGGGTTGTCCGGCGGATCGGCGGCCGGAAGAGCCAGCCAGGGATTTCACCCAGCTCCATGTTCGCTGGGCAAGCTCTTATCGCTGGAGGAAGGAAATGCCAAGATTCGAAACAGTCGCCTCTCTGGATCCAAGTTGTGTTTCTTCTTTGGCGGAAATCTTGAACAGCATTTCACCCCAATGCCCATCCGATGCGTCGTTTGCGAACCCATACCTGTTCCATGGCTTCTCGCTTCTGGATGAACTCGACATCTATGTCGCTGCCGGTCTGACACCGCGTGAGGCCCTTTACACGGCCACGGTCGCGCCCGCGTGGTTCTTCGAGTTGCCTGATCAGAATGGCACAATCGCACCGGGGCGCAGGGCTGATCTGGTCCTGCTCAACGACAACCCGCTTGATGGTCTTGAGACCTTGCGAAGACCGGACGCGGTCGTGGCCGGAGGCGTTGTTCTCGACTGTGCCGCGCTTGACGCGATGGCGGAGCGGTTGTTCGAGGCTGCGAATTGACACACCTTTCCTCCGACGCGACGAGCCATCAGCCCAAGCTCAACCGCGCCCTGACATTGCCGCTTGTCGCGCTCTACGGTCTGGGCGTGACCGTTGGCGCTGGCATCTACGTGCTTGTCGGGCAAACCGCTGCGCTCGCCGGTCCGTTTGCGCCGGTCGCTTTCATCCTCGCGGCGGTGGTGGTCGGGTTTACCGCCTTTTCCTATGCGGAGCTCTCGACGCGATTACCTGTCAGCGCCGGGGCCGCCGCCTATGTCGCTGCCGGACTGAACACCATCTGGATCGCGCAGATCGTCGGTCTGGCGGTCGCTTTGTCGGGCATCGTGTCGGCATCGGCCGTGGCGATCGGCGCGGGCGGGTATCTGGCTGATCTCACGGGGCTGCTTGCGTGGTGGGGCATCACGCAATCGGTGATCGCCGCAGCCGTCATCACGCTTATCGAGATCGCGGGCCTTTTGGGCGTGGTCCTTTGGGCCGGGATTGCCGAAGAGCCCTCGGGCTTGAGTATAACCGATATGGTCCCGCCGATCTCCGGTGCGCACTGGGCAGGAATTGCGGCGGCATCGGTGCTGGCCTTTTCGCCTTTGTCGGGTTCAAGGATATCGTCAACATCTCGGAAGAGGCGCGCGATCCGCGCCACGTCCTGCCGCGCGCCATTGCCATCACACTTGTCGTCACGACGTTAGTCTACATCGCCGTCGTTGCCGCCGTGCTTCTGGTTGTCCCTCTCGACGCGCTTAGCACGTCCGAAGCACCGCTGAGCCTGGTCTTCGCGTCGGCCCCCCCGTGGGTGCAGGCCGCGTTCTCGTCCGTGGCAGTGGTGGCAACGATCAACGGCGTGCTGATCCAGATCATCATGGCCTCCCGCGTGCTTTACGGTATGGCAGATCGCGGACAACTGCCGCGCATTCTGGCAAATGTATCGCCGCGCACCCGCACGCCCGACATGGCGACGGCTGTCGTCGTTCTGGCCATCCTCGCGCTGTCTCAACTTGTCCCAATTGACCGGCTCGCAGGCTACACATCACAAATCGTTCTGGGCGTGTTCATCTTCGTGAACCTGTCGCTTATCGCTTTGAAACGAAGTGCCAAAGAGGACGGCGACTATTTCAACATGCCGACTTTCGTGCCGGTTCTCGGCGTACAGATAAGCTTCGCCTTGCTGGCCACCTCACTGGTCTGACATGTGTCAGCTAAAGACGGTCAGGATGACCAGCACCAACGCGATCGGGAGACGCGCAAGGCCGATCTTTCGCCACCCGGCATCCGTGTCAATGGCCGTCACAGCCTTCCGGCCCTTGGGGTTGAAGACGATCAGCGCCGCCTTCATCGACCAGACGAGCGGTACGCCTGCGATCAACGCCCATCCCGCGATGGTCTGCTCCGACCGGGCGAAGTCGAATGCCGCGAGAATCCATAGCCCTCCAAGGCACAGCGTCGCGCCCAAGAACCATTTCGGACGCCGCACACCGCCATAGGCCCTGGCCTCCACCTTCTGCCAACGGCGCCCCATCGCGATCATCCCAAGGCTCGTCGCAAGCGCCAGAACTGCCAATCCGTAGCCGAATACTTCGATCCACGGGCCGTTCATGCCCGCCTCCACCACATTAAGTAGGCCGCGGCGGTGAACCCGGCGATCGAGAGCAATGCCTGGAACACAAACTCCGCATTTGGGGGCATCACCACCATCTCCCCGGTGAAATTCACCATGAAGTGGAAGACCACCATCAGCAGAAGCGACCGCTCGGAGACCAAGTAGCCCCAGGTCATGATCAGCGTCTTCATCAGGATCGACCATAGGAACAGCCACAGCACCGGCGGGCCCCCGAAGTCCGCGTAGTATCCCTCCATGGCGAAGAGCGGCAGGTGCCACACCCCCCAGACTGCCGCGAGGATCAGCGATGCCAAGACCGGCGCGTGACGGTCCAGGAGCACATCGAGCCCGTAGCCGCGCCATCCGATCTCTTCCGGCAACGGACCAAGCAGGAATATGAAGGCCGCAAAGCCAACCGCAGCGGGCCAGCTTCCACCGGGCAGCGTGATCTCGGGCAAGGTGCTGCCGGTCAGCGCCAAGAGGCTATGCGCTGTGAGGGACAGGACCGGGATCAGGGCGATCGCGGCACACCAAAGCCAGACCGGGGCGCGCCGGGGATCTACCAGCCGAACCCAGAGATCGCGCAGGCCGCGCCCTGCGCTGTATCGGTGCTGGAACCACAGCCCGGCCAGCAAAGGCCCGATACCGCCGAGATAGAGCAGTGTCCGGCCGGGGCCGCTCCATGGATCAAGGCCAAAGAGCGCGACCGGCAGCCACAACGCCCATGTCCAGCCAAGCATGGCGGCGAGGAAGGCATGGGGCCTGTAGCTTTCCCCTCTCATCCCGCGCGACCCATGAGCCGGTCGCCTCGAACGAGGATGCGCCCGTCGATCCGCAGGCCGAGGGGGTCGCCCGATATGGGCGCCGCGCCGGGGGCCGCAGGGCGTTGAGCGTGGATGTGCAGATGCGGTTCGGTCGAGGCGCCGGAATTGCCGACCTGGCCCAGCGGCGACCCTTCGGTGACACTCTCGCCCGCCTCGACCGTGATGCTGCCCTGCCGCATGTGGGCCAGCACGATCTCCGCCCCGCCACAGTTCAGGATCACATGGTTTCCCAGACGGTTGACCGGGTCCTCGTCCGGCACATCGAAATCCGGCATGCCGCCCTCGGCGGCCACGACAGTGCCATCGCAGGGCGCGACCAGCGGCGCGCCGAAGATCGCGTAGGCCGCAGGGTTCGCCGGGCGCCATCCGGTCGCGCGCAAACCCCATGGACCCAGGCCGAAGAAATCCACCGCGTAAGACTGCCCACGCCAGGCGCGGTATCGCTCAATGCTCGTATCGAGCGTGCGCATATGGGCATTGACGATAGGCTGCGAGCCGCCACTTGCGACGAGGAACTGGCCTGCACCGAATGGATTGCCGATCTCGACCACCTCGACTGGCGGCGGCGCCCGCCCCCTGAGAGCCTGCGCGCTGAACCAGAGACCGGCCGCCGTCAGCGTCAGGGCGAATGCCGTCGCAATCCAGGCCAACCCGCCCGACGGCCAGATCGGCAGGGGATCGATCCCCGGTCGGAGGCTGATTGCGAGGGCGGAGGCGGCAAGCCAGAGCGCACCATAGACCAGCGGCAGCCACCAGACCGGCACCGCCCATTGCGCGACCCGCGCGAGGGCGAACAGGAACACCCCGACCCCGGCGATCTGCAAAACCAGACCGCTCAGACTTCCAGCCGGGAAGACCCACAGCCATCCCAGCAGGACCAGGGGGATCGCGATTTGAACGATCAGGATCGTCAAAAGCATGATATCGGTCCTCCATTCTCCGTCAGATCGGCCCTCCGAATGCCAGGCCCCATCGCAGGAGCAACCCAGCGAACAGAGCCATGGCAAGTGCGAAGGTACAATGGAGCAGCCGTCTGAGAAAAACCCAGCCCGGCGCGCGCAAGGCCAAAAGCGACGACGCGACCAGCAAACCCGCCGCGACCACAACCGCATCGGATGTGAGCAAAGCGGCCTGCAGGGTCGCTTGCGGCTGGTCGAAAAGGTATTCCGATCCGAGGCGCAAGACCGCGAGAACGACCGCCACGGCAATTCCGATTAGCACCCAGACACCGGCAGCCGCCGCGACCGCGATACTGGCTGCAACCGTGCCCATCCGCGTACCACCGCCAAGCCCGTGGCGCCAGACGAGGCCCATAAGCGTGGTCACCGACAAAAGCGCAGCCATCCCGAAGGACAGGTAGAGCTGTCAACGGCGGCGGAAAAAAGGGCCATAGGGCGGCGCAAAATTAG
This sequence comes from Aquicoccus sp. SU-CL01552, assembly GCF_040365005.1. NCBI lineage: Bacteria > Pseudomonadati > Pseudomonadota > Alphaproteobacteria > Rhodobacterales > Paracoccaceae > Aquicoccus > Aquicoccus sp. SU-CL01552. The sequence continues at coordinate 7,082 of NZ_BAABWV010000024.1, forward strand.
GCTAATTGGGGCCTGTGCGTGGTGGGGATAAACAGCATTGGCAGCGAGTCAGCGGCGCTCTCCACATAGCTGGCGGTTGACTGGCCGTCTTGGCCCTTCTGGTCAAGTTTGGGTGGTTCTGATCAGGAGCCGGCGCTTACCTTTCGCGCCCGACTTTTGGCGAGCCGGTAGCTCTCGCCATTCATCTCGAGGATGTTGACGTGATGGGTCAGGCGATCAAGGAGCGCGCCTGTAAGCCGCTCGGTTCCAAAGGTTTCGGTCCATTCGTCGAATGGAAGGTTACTGGTGATTATCGTGGATCCGCGCTCGTAGGATAAGGTGGACGACATTACGCCGCCCACAGTAGGGTCATCCCGCCGCTACCTTGGCCTGCTTTCTCACCGCTCTTCCTACCATACCAAGACACTGCGGAGGGGAAAGCCCCCGTCTGGAGCCGCCGAATCGCGGCCAGCCTGAGTCGATGGCCTACTTCCCGCCCACAGCCGGAAAGGGACAACCCCCCTACCGCTGACAGAGGGAGGTGTGGCCAGTCACAGCCAGATGGCGTGACAAATCCTTGGCCCCACGAGCGAGGATCTCCGCCATGCGGGTCCTGCCTTCTTGGGAAAACAGCGGTGTCAGGCCCACGATACTGAGCACGGCGATCACCTCTCCATCCGCCTTGCGGACCGCATGGGCAAAGGCCGACAGCCCCGCGATGATATCATCTTTGGAAAACGCAGCATCTTGCCCGCGCAATTCCTCAACTGTCGCCATCAGTAACTCCTTGTCGGTGATCGTTTGATCCGTCGCGGCGGGCAGATCACGTTGCAGATACTCGGCCTGCCGTTCGGGGGACAAATGAGCGAACAGCAGTTTTGGCCCGGCCCCCTGATTGTAGGGCCGAATCTCACCTACATTCCACAATTGCACATGCACCGGTGGGTCGATAACTGACCGGGCCACGCAATGGGCTCCCGTCTTACCAAAAGTGGCGAGGAAGGCTAAGCAATCTGTCTTCAGTGAAATGTCGCGCAGGATCGGCTCGGCAATCTGTTGGAGATCGTGTTGGCCCGGCACGCTGGCTCCCAGTGACAGCACATGAAGCCCAAGCCAGTATTCACGGGAGACAGGATCTTGCACGATCATCTCGCAGCTGATTAGCGTGCCCAATAGGCGGTTCACGGTGGCCTTGTCCAATCCGGTGCGGCGGGCGATCTCGCCCAGCGACAGTTTCGGTTTCGCCGGATCGAAGGCGCGCAGGATCGCAACCGCACGTTCAACGGCGCGGACCTTGGGCATCCCGGTAGGTGTGGTCTCTGCTATGGTATTGTCCCCCTTCGGAAGGCTGGTCCCCGGACGGGAGCCAGCATAGGTTCGGCAGGGCCAGTCAGGCCAGATCTTTCATGAATTCCTGCTGCAGGCGCATGACCTCGGGAAAGCCGATGAAATCCTTGAACTCTGCCAGGCTGGTCTGGTCTGTGGCGTCCAGCGCGCGAGTGGTCCGCGCCTCCCGCACACGGGTCAGCGCGCTTTCCATCGCCCGCGTCGCGGACAGAAGGGAGACCAGCGGGAAATGCGCGATGCCGGCGACGCTTTCGATCTCGTCGCCCGTCAGGTCGGTTTCCAGCCAGCGCATGATCTGCAACGAGAGCGGCACGCCACAGGCCTGTTTCAGATCGCGCAGGTCGTCCAGCGTCTTGTAGCCCGCGCTGATCGGCTGGATCATGTCGGCTCCCGCCTCGGCATAGGCGCGGGCGCGGCGCAGGCTTTCCTCCTTGGTGTCGGCATCGGTGCGTCCGATGATCAGCATGTCCGGATCTTGCCGCGCGGCCACGGCGGCCCGGATCTTGGAGACGCCTTCCTCTACCGGGATCAGTTCCAGTTCCGTCGCGATGGCGGGGCACCGTTTGGGCATGACCTGGTCCTCGATGATGAGCGCGGCGGCCCCGGCCTGTTCGAACTCCCGCACGGTGCGCATCACGTTGATGGCGTTGCCATAGCCGGTGTCCGCATCGGCGATCACAGGGATCTGCACGGCATGGGCCACGTTGCGCAGCACGCCCAGATTCTCCGTCATGGAGTAGACTTCGACGTCGGGCTGGCCCAACAGTGATGCGGAGATCCCGAAACCCGAGGTCAGCACCACGTCAAAGCCCGCGCGCTCCACCAACTTGGCGGACAGCACGTCGTGACAGCCTGCGCTCCACAGGCATTTTCCGCCACGGATCGCCGCAGTCATTTCGGATCTGGTCATCATCGATTCATTCCTTTCCAAGCGTGGGTTCGGGCAAACTGCCCAGCAGGTAGTTGAGGTGGCCGCCATGGATCAGAAGCTTCTGTTCCGTGAGAGTGGGCATCTCGAAGGGAAGAGCGGTGGCCTGCGTGTGGTTTCGGATGCAGGCAGCGGTCCAGTCGACCTCCAGTTCGTCCCACCGGGCGACGGCGGCTACGATCCCCGGACAGGCGATCTGCGGGAAACCCATCGCCGTCTCTCCCCGGTAATAGGTGGGCGAGAACGACTCCGCGATCACCGCGCCGATGCCCATGTGGCGCATCGCCTTCATCGGTGGCGAATGCGGGTGGCCAAAGCCGAAGTTGGCCCCACCAACCAGCAGATCGCCGGGGCGGACGGCAGATTGAAAATCGGGATCATAGCTGACCATGGAGATCCGGCAAAGTTCATCCAAGTCCTGGATGCGGATGTTCTTGACACCGATGATCTGGTCGATGTCATAATCATCCTCGTCAAAGATCCAGGCGACGCGGCCGCGTAGAGCCGGCAGGCGGGACAGGGTATCGGTTACCATCACTTCACCTCCGCCATCATCTGCGCCGGGTCGGGGATGCGGCCGTCGATCGCCGTCTGCGCAACCACGGCGGCATTGACCAGAAATATCTCGGAATCCGGGCTGCCCATGCGTCCCTTGACGTTCAGCGTCCCGGTGGAAACGGCGCGCTGTCCCTCCCTCATGGTGGCAATGCGGCCATAGCAGAAATCGCAACTGGCAGAGGACACGAAGGCGCCGCAATCGCTGAACACCTCCAGCAGCCCCTCCCGCGCGGCCTGGGCCATGATGCGGCGACTGGTGGGCACCACGTGGAGCGAGAAGCCCGGCGCCAGTGTCTTGCCCTTCAGCACCTTGGCGGCGGCGCGCAGGTCCTCGATCCGGCCCGATGCACAGGAGCCGATGTAACCAACCTGCACCTCGGTCCCAGACACTTCGGACAGAGGCGTCGTGCGGGAGGGCGACGGCGGCTGCGCCACCATCACCTCAATCTCGGAGACATCGACGGTGTACTCGGCGGAATAGGTGCAATCGGAATCGCTGGACACCGGGTCCAGGTTGATCCGTGCCAGCGGCAAGGCATGGTCCAGCATCGCTTGGTCGGGATTGATCACCGCCGACAGCGCGCCGGTGAACATAGAGATGCTGGTCAGCGCCTGCCGCCCGTCCAGGGAAAGCTGCTCGATCACCTCTCCGCCCAGTTCCAGCACGGCAAAGCGGGCGAACTTGTTGCCAAGTTTCTGTACAATTCCGTGGAACAGGTCGCGGGCCATCACGCCCGGGCGCACCTGCCCCACCAGGTTCAGCCGCACGGTTTGCGGTACCTGGAAATCAATGTATTCGCGCACGAAAGCCTCCACCAGCGTCTGGCGCGGCATGTTCACCGCCAGGGTGCCAAGTGCCCCCAGCTGGGAAATGTGGCCGTCGTAATGCACGGCAAACGCACCCGGCACGCCATAGCCGGTTTCCCCCGCGACCTGGTGACCGATGCCCTCGCGTTCGATGCAGTCGATGCCGAACTTCGCGCACCAGGCGCGGGTCTGGGCGTGGAACTCCTCTTCCTTGGGGTCGATGGCCGGGACCATATGGTCGATGAAAATGGCGAACCGTTCGGGCGCGGGCAGTTCGGTCAGGCCGAACTTTTCCTCCACCGTGCGAAAGATCACGTCGGTGTAGCCGGGGAAATCATAGGCCATGACGAAATCTGGCCGGATGCGAACCTCGTCCCCGGCACTGACCGGGGTGCCGCCGCTTATGCGCGCCATGATCTTTTCGACCATTGTTTTGCCGGTGGTCATGCGTGCTCCTCCTCATTGAAAAACTGGGGTTTGTGCCAATCGCGCCCGGGCACCGCGTCCAAAAGGGCGCGGGTGTAGCCGTCGCGCGGATCGGCAAAGATGGAACCGGTATCGCCGTGCTCGACCACCTTGCCGTGGCGCAACACCAGCAGCCGATGGCAGATCGTGGCAGCGACGCGCAGGTCATGGGTGACGAACAGGATCGCGGTGCCCATGGTGGCGCGGATCTCCTCCAGCAGGCCAAGGACCTCCTTCTGGACCGACACGTCCAGAGCTGAGACTGCCTCGTCCGCGATCAGGACGCGGGGGCGCATGGTCAGCGCGCGGGCGATGCCTATGCGTTGCCGCTGCCCGCCGGAAAATTCGTGCGGGAACCGGTCCATCGTACTGGCATCCAGCCCGACGAAGCCCAGCATTTCCAGCGCCCTCTCTCGCGCTTCCCGGCGGGAGGTGCCGTGACGCATGGGCCCCACGGTCAACGCCTTTCCCACCCGCCACCGCGGATTGAGAGAGGCATAGGGATCCTGAAAAACGAATTGCACGTTGCGTGGCAGATCCAGCATCGGATCGGTGACGGATTTGCCCTCGATCTCGATCGTACCCGCGTCCAGTGACGACAGGCCCATGACCGACCGGGCAAGCGTGGATTTGCCCGAGCCGGATTCGCCCACCAGGCCCAGGATCTCTCCCTCGTGCAGGTCGAAGGAAACGTCGCGCAGCGCTGCTGTTTCTCGCTTCTTACCGAAAAGCCCACCGCCGTTGACAAAGGTCTTCGTCGCACCGCGCACGGACAACAGCGGTGCCTGTGTGGGCGTCGTGCTGGCGTGATCGTCCAGCGTCGGAACGGCGGCGATCAGCTTGCGCGTATAGCGATGAACCGGACGGTTCAGCACTTGGTTCACCGGGCCGTCCTCTACCACGCGGCCGCGCTCCATGACGACGATGTGGTCCGCGATCTCTGCCACGACGCCGAAATCATGGGTGATGAACATGACCCCCATGTCGCGCTGTTCCTGCTGTTCGCGGATCAGCGCCAGGATCTGTTTCTGGGTGGTCACGTCCAGCGCGGTGGTGGGTTCATCGGCGATCAGCAACTTGGGCTTCAGCGCCAGCGCCATGGCGATCATCACCCGCTGCCGCTGCCCGCCTGACAGGCGGAAGGGATAGGCGTCCTGCAACGTCTCGGGCTGGGGCAGATGCATATCTGCCAGCAATTCCGTGATCCGCGTGCGCAGGACCGCACCGGAAAGCGGTTCGGTCTTGCGTAGAACCTCCGCGATCTGCTGGCCCACCGTCATCAGCGGGTTCAGCGCGCTCATCGGTTCCTGAAAGATCATGGAGATGTCGGCGCCCCGGATGCGGCGCATTTGGGCCTCACTCCGCTCCAGCAGGTTGTCCCCGCGGAACAACAGCGCGCCCTCGGTAACACGGACATGGGGTTTGGGTAGCAGGCCCATGATGGCATTGGCGGTCATGGACTTGCCCGACCCGGATTCCCCCACGATACAGGTGATCCGCCCCGGTTGCAGCGCATAGGAGATCCGTTCGACCGCATGGGGCCGGTCGGCACCGTCGGGAAGCGCGACGGTCAGATCGCGCACTTCCAGCAGGGGAGGGTCGAGGCGTGCGGCGTTCATCATTTGCGCCTCCGGTTCAGGTTGGGGTTCAGGGCGTCGCTCAAGCCTTCGCCCAGCAGGTTCAGACACAGGACGGTCACGATGATCGCGATGCCAGGGAAAAAGCTCATCCACCAAGCCGTGCGCAGCATCGTGCGCGCGGCCCCGATCTGGTAACCCCAGCTGATCATGTCGGGATCTCCCAGCCCCAGGAAGCTGAGCCCGGATTCCATCAAGATTGCGGTGGCCACCATCAGCGTGGCGGTCACGATCACCGGCGCCATGGCGTTGGGCAGGATGTCCTGAAACATGATACGCCAGCCCGGCAGCCCCAGCACTCGGGAGGCCTCGACGAATTCGCGCCGCCGCAGGCTGAGGAACTCGGCCCGCACCAGCCGCGCCACCGGCGGCCAGGACACGACGGAGATCGCCAACACGATGGACTGGATCGACGGCCCCATGATCGCCACCAGTACGATGGCGAAGATCAAGCTGGGGATGGTCTGGAAAATCTCGGTCAGGCGCATCAGCAGGTCATCGGCCAAACCGCCGAAATACCCCGCCACGGCGCCGATCCCGATGCCGATTACCAGCGCGATGCAGGTAGAAATAAGACCGATCAGCAACGACACACGCGCCCCGTGCACCAACCCTGCCGCGATGTCGCGGCCCAGCATGTCGGTGCCGAGCAGGAAGCCATCGGTCATCGGCGGCAGAAACGGCGCGCCGACCATCTTCCAGGGCGATTGCGGATAGAGGACAGAGGCAAGAAGCGCCGCCGCCGTGATGACGACCAGACAGATCAGCGCTGCCGCCGCTGCCCGGTTGCGAAAGAAGACGGACCAGGGACCGGTCATTGGCCAACCTCGATTCTGGGATCGACAAAGGTGTAAAGAATGTCCGTCAGGATGTTGAAGAACACGACCATGACGGAGGTGGTCAGGAAGATGCCCAGCAGCACCGGGTAATCCCGTTGCAGCAGGGAATCGAAGGCCAACCGACCGATGCCGGGCCAGCCGAACACGGTTTCCACCAGAACGGTGCCGCCGATCAGATGCCCCGCCTGGATGCCGGCAAAGGTGATCACGGGCAGCAGCGCGTTGCGCAGGATATGCCGCCGGGTGATATAGGCCTCCGACATGCCCTTGGCGCGGGCGGTACGAACGAAATCCATCTCTGACACCTCCAGCATGGAGGCACGGGTCAGCCGCGCATAGACGGCCATGTAGAACAGGCCCAGAATCATCATCGGCATGACCAGGTGGTGCAGCACGTCCAGCACATGGGCCAGCCCGGTATAGGACTTGTCGGCCGACACCATACCGAAGGCCGGGAACCAGCCCAACACGAGCGAAAAGAGAAGAATCGCCATCAGCCCCATCCAGAACAGCGGCGTGGCATAGAAGATCAGCGCCAGAGTGGAGATCAGGCTGTCTGCCCATGACCCTCGCCGCCGCGCAGCCAAAGATCCCGCGATCACCCCCAGCACGATGGAGATGACAGCCGCGCTGAGCGTCAGCAGAAGCGTGGCAGGCAGGCGAGAGGCGATGATTTCGCTTACCGGCATGCCTTGGCGATAGGATTGGCCCAGATCGCCCTGTACCAGCCCGGTCAGGAAATGCCCCAGCTGCACGATCAGAGGTTGGTCCAGCCCCAGGCGCTGGCGCAGTTCCTCCATGTATTCGGCATCGACCGAACCGGATTTACCCGCCAGCACGGCAACCGGATCACCGGGCACCAGGCGGATGACGAAGAAGGCCAGGACACCGATCGCCAGAATGACAAAGACACCCTTGATCAGCCGGCCGGCGATGAAAGAAAGACGCTGCATGTGAGAACTTCACTTCTGGTTGCGGCGGCCGCGAACAGGTGGTTCGGCGGCCGCCAGCGTTGGCATGAATCAGCGAGCGATCCAGACGTCCGCCATGGTGTCGTTCAGCCCGATCGCGGTGGAGACCAGGTTACGCACGTTGGAGCGGTAAACGGTGGGGAAGTTCACCCCGACGAGATAGCCGAAATAGGCCTCTTCCGCGACGTTGTGCTGGAACTCCTGGTACAGCGCCTTGCGCTCCTCCTCGGAGGTTGCGGATCCAGCGCGGGCCAGCATCTCGTCAATCTCCGGGTTGTCCAGTCCGGACACATTGGCAGACGGCGACCCTTTCACCAGGTTGCTGGAGACATAGGCCCGTTCGACACCCAAGGCGGGATCGCCATATTGGTACAACAGGTTCATGGTCAGGTCGTAATCCCATTGCCCCAGGGTCTGTGCCCAGCCGCCGACATCGGTCTGCACGACTTCCAGTTCGATCCCCACTTCGCGCAGTTGCTGGCGCACGTATTCGCCCATGCGGATGTAGGTCTCGGAATAGGGCAGGCTGAGATACCGAACCTTGGTACGTACGCCGTTCTCGTCCTCGGTCAGGCCCATCTCGTCCAGCAGGGCGCGGGCCTTGTCCGGATCATAGTCCGCCGCCGGCAGATCAGGGTTGTAATAGGGCGAGGACGGGGGCAGCGGTCCGTCGGCCGGATCAGCATAGCCCAGCCAGATCGCGTTGGCGATGAAGTCGCGGTCGATCGCGTGCCAGACGGCGCGGCGGAAGCGGGGGTCATTCATCGGTTCGTTGCGCAAGTTGAACTGCACCCAAATGATCGGCGACAGGAACTCCCAACCGGCATTTGTGGTTTCCACGTCGGGCAAGTCTGCCAGGCGACGCACATCGAAATATTCGACATCCCCGCCGCGCAACACATCTACATCACCGGTCTCGAACGCCACGGCCCGAGACGCCGCATCCGGCACGACGTTGAACACCAGTTCGTCAAGATACGGCTTGCCCTCTTGCCAATAGGCGTCATTCTTGGCCAGCCGGATATAGGAACCACGCTGCCATTCGTCGAACTTGAACGGGCCGGTGCCCACGGGTTCGGCATTGGCCGGGTTGTCGCGGAAATCCGTGCCTTCATAAAGATGCGCGGGGATCATCGGCGCGCTGGACACTTCGAAGGATTTCAGGAAGGCCGGGAAAGGGGCGTTCAGCGTGGCCACGACAGTCAGGTCGCCTTTGGCCGTGACGCTCTCCACATGCTTGAGAACACCGCGTGCTCGCGGGTGCACCTCCGGCAAGAACTCGGTGAGGGAAAAGACGACATCGGCGGCAGTAAACGGCGTTCCGTCATGCCAAGTGACGCCCTCTTGCAGGTGGAATGTATAGGTCAACCCGTCTTCGGATACATCCCATTCCCGTGCCAGCCCGGGCATGGGCGACATGTCCGGCCCATAGCGCAGCAGCCCCTCGTAGATCTTGCCCGCCACGTACTGGGTGGGACCCTGCTGGTTCAGGCCCAGCATCAGCATCGGCGGTTCGGGCTGGGCGATCAGGCGTAATGTTCCGCCGGTTTGCGGAGTTTCGGCCGCAACAATTTGGGCGGTCAGCGCAAGCGCCGCCGCTAACTTCAAGAGTTTCATCACATCTCCTCCCTTTGGGACTTCCGCCGCCCGGATCGGGCTATCGGCGAAGATCACCTCCATAAGTTTCATCAAGTGAAACCAGTTTCACTATACTGAAATACCGATTGATTGCTGTCAATCAGATCAACAAAATTTCGGTAAGTGGTCTTTTCTATCCCGCGCTTGCCTTCGTCCGCTCAACACTAACGGCACGGTCGAAGGACTTATTTTTTATTCTATTTCAATATGTTAATAAACCCCCGAACGCCTCCCCCAGGACCCAGAGAATTGCCAACGGCCGCCCGACCTCACCCTGCAAGTCAGGTAGCCGTTCCTCTCCAGCCCACGCAAATTGTCGGCCCGCACGCGTTGGGTGATCTCGCCGATAGCGCGGTTCAGTACCTCGAATCGCAGCAAAGGGAATGTCATGCCTCAAGCGTGGGTTCCGCAAGAATGCCGTTTGCGGTCAGAAGGTCTTTCCAGACCAGATCAGCGGAGAGCCGACACAACCAGATCTAACACACATCCCCAGCGGCGTATTCGCGTCGAGCCTCGCCGATAAGGCATCCCGGCGAGCAGTTCGCGGCCGAAGCCTTGCTGCGCCAGGGGCGCGAGGACGAGGCACTCGCCCGCGTCACGTCCCTACTGGAGGGCGACTGTCAGCCCTGGGGCCACCGCGACATCGCGCGGTTCTGCGAGGCCATTCTCCTGCGGCAAGGCAAAAAACGATGAGGCCTACCGCCTCTTCGGTTTGCCTTTCACATCGGGCAACACCTGGCTCGCCATGTAGCGCGATCTGGTGAAACGCTACTCGAACCGCGATCCTCGCGAGGTTCTGGAGAACCTGATCGCGCTACAAAGCCGCAAGGGCAAATGGTTCGCCGCAGGCAAGACCGCCGGATATCTCGACATCGCGCTGGACTGCGCCTCGGATCCCGAGGCGGTCCCGGCAACCCTGATGCGGGCCGCACGGGATTTCGCCGGCAGGGATCCCGCCTTCGCGGCTCAGGTGGCGCTCCACGCCATCTCGCATCTGCTCCACGGCCGCGGTTTCGATGCCAACCCGCGAGATATCGACGAAGCGAGCGACCACCTCATGGCCTCCAGCCGGCAGATTAACAAAACCGACTGGGCCATTGCTGAGCTAAACCAAATGGCCGACCGGCCTGCAGGTGACGATTTCATGTCCAGACGCCTTCGGATCAAGCTATCGGAACTCCAAGCCGCAGCCAGAGGCGACGGCGCCTGAGGGAGGGAACGGCTCAAAACGAAGCAGAAACACTCAACCAGCCAGCCCTTGCGGCGCATGCAGGTCTGGCGGTGAGCGGACATTCGCTGCATCGGCCACGAACGGCAGCAGTGCGCAGGGGAGCGCCCTTTGCAAAGTTGCGAATGTGAAGGTTTGGCGCAGGCTCAATCGCGGTGATGGCCTACATATTTTGTTCGAGAACGATGTAGGGGGCGCGATCCTCGCACCCTCAAGATTCCGGATGCTTCGGCTTGTCAGGGCTTCGAGCTTGGCGCGCCTTTGGTTCCACGGATGCGCTTTTCGACCTTCATACGGCTCTCGGGCACCGCGGTTTCCGGCGAGGATTTAATGGCGACGACCGGAACACTGCCCCTAAGATCTGCCACCCCAGCCAAACAGAGACGTTGAATCGCCCGGAAGCACCACACGCAATCACAGGTCGCCGAGCGTCTCGAAGTTCACCTCGGTGAAGTCTGTCCAATTCACGTCCTTCAACGTGACCTGGGCCCCGCCCTTTGCGATGATCAGATCGCCGCCCTTCATGTAATGCGCAGCCGTCAGTTCGGCGTAGCTGGAGAACGTTACCGGGCCGGTCGTGAAATCCATGGTGTCGCCTCGCAACCCGAGTTCGAAGTCGATGATGACGTCCTTGCCCTTCGAGAAGATGAAAGTGTCGGAACCGGAACCGCCCACCAGACGATCATTGCCCTTGCCGCCGTCGAGCACGTCGTCGTCTCGCCCGCCGTCAAGCTTGTCGTTGCCGCCGCCCCCCTTCAGTTCGTCGTCGCCGGCACCGCCCTCCAGCACATCCTTGCCCTGCTTGCCGCGGCCATCGTCGCCAAAGAGAAAGTCGTCGCCGCCCTCGCCAAAGAGCTTGTCGTTGCCCCGCCCCCCGGAAAGCGTGTCGTCCCCCCCTCCGCCGGACAGGCGGTCGTTGTTGTCGCCTCCGTGGAGTTCCTCGTCCGAAACCGACCCCGAGAAGACATCCTTGCCGCTCCCACCGAACACCTCCTCGACGGATCTGATGACGTTCTTGCCGTAACCGCCGCCGTCGAAGTCGCCACCGGCCAGATCGACCTCGGTCTTGCCCTTGGCCTTCGTCAGATCAAGCGTGTCGAAACCGTCGCCACCGCGATAGATGTCGAGGCCCTTGCCCGGCAGAAGGAGATCGTCGCCGTTGCCTCCGTCGAGGATATCGTCGCCCTCGCCACCATCCAGTATGTCATTGCCGTTATCGCCAAAGATCTTGTCGTCCCCGTCAAAGCCCTTGATCTCGTCCTTGCCCGCGCCGCCCGAAATGACGTCGTCGCCGGAGTTTTCCACCCCGGCCGCCCGCTCTCCGCGGATGATGTCGTTGCCCTTGCCGCCCTTGATGTCATCCGCGCCCTCTCCGCCGAAGATGACATCGCCGCCGGCGCCGCCGGCGATCGTGTCGTTGCCTTCGCCGCCAAGGATCCGGTCCAGCTTGCGCCCGCCGGTCAGGATGTCGTCGCCGGCCCCACCGTCGAGGATGTTCCGTCCCGCGGGACCGCCGTCCAGCGTATCGTTTCCGTCCAGTCCCTCAAGCCGATTGGACTGTTTGGTCCCGGTGATGACGTCGTCGCCGACCGTCCCGATCACGTTCTCGATCGAGATCAGCGTATCGGTGCCGCCCCAGTCGTCCGTGGCCGTTCCGGCCTCGAGATCGACGACCACGGCGCTCCCGCCATCCCGCAGGAGGCCCACGCTGCTGTGATATCGCAGGTTTCCGGGCACTCCGGACGAAAACGCCACGGTGTCATTGCCGCCGCGTCCGTCGATCAGGTCGTCGCCGCGTCGGCCGCCGAGGATGTTGTCACCGTCATCACCCCGAAGGACGTCGTCGCCGATGGACCCATAGGCCCCCTCGATTCCCCGCAACTGGTCGGTGAAATCGTTTCCGAACGAACCGTCCTCGAAATCCCTGCGGATCCCGGTCGCCCGTCCCGCCGCGAGATCGACCTTAACCCCCCACGTCGCGGAGGCATAGGTCACCACGTCATCGCCACCGCGCCCGTCGATCACGCCGGTCACCGTCATGTTTGAGGGGGTCGTGCCGCGACCGAAGAACTCGGTCACGTCCGTGCGGTCGGTCCCGCTCAGCTTGATCGTTTTGGCCTGGCCGGCAATCACACCCTCAAACCCGGTCGCCAGCATCGAAAAGCTGCCATAGCCGCTGTAGGACTCGTCGAAGATGACGCGCGTTTCGGGCAGCTTCGTCGTGAAGTCGATGTAGTCGTCGATCAGCTTCAGCGAACCGGAATCGCCGGAATACTCGTACTGGCCGGTCTGAAGATCGGCCGTGAACCTTCCGTACTGCACCGTCTGCTCCACCCGATCGTACGAGGCAGTAGAGTAGTATGGACCTTGTCCAAGGGGATAGGCGACGAGCAGGTCGAAACCGTCTCCACCTTCCACCACGTCCCGTCCGATACCGGTTACGACGACATCGTCACCGTCCCCGGCATCGACCTCGTTGTCGCTGTATGTGCTGATCCTCTCGGAGACGTTTTTACTGGTCGTGAAGTCGTAGGAGACTTTCATCATGTCCTCTTCGTCGAGTTCGATGATGTCGTTTCCCGCGCCGCCGAAGATGGTGGCACCGCCTTCGGCCTCGAGGGTATCGTCCCCGTCCCCCCCGGACAGCGTGTCACCCCCCAGGCGACCAGAGTCGGCCCTGCGCCAAGTGACATTTATCTCATCGTTTCCCGCTCCACCGAAGAGCTTGTCGTCGCCGTAGCCGGAACGCAAGACATCATCGCCATCAAGCCCGCGCAGGATGTCATTGGAAACCTCATAGCCGTCGTTCAGCCGGTCGTCGTCGTTCGTACCCACAATCTTTGCCATCGAATGCCTACCTAAACCCCTTACCGCAAGAATAATGCACATTCTAATCGCGCAACGCAGGAATGATGTCCAGTTTGATCCCGCGATGCAAGAATTATGGCAGATTGCATCGGGGCGAACAGTGCGCCGCTACAGGTTGGTTGGGTGTTTGACCCCCCGGTTTGATGGTTCGATTCTTTCTCAGGGATGGAAAGAAGCCTTATGCGACAAGTTTGTCAGGGGAGCCCCGCAGTGCTGCACTACGCCCCAAAAGACAGCTTCGGAGAAGCGGCGCCGCAGCGATGACCATCTTGGCCAAGGTCTACTCGGGGCCGGATCTCGACTGTGACGCAGTTCCTGCAAAGGGGCGAAGAGTGTGAATTCGCTGTAAGTTCTTGGCCCGCGCCGCAGAAACGAAAATGCGGCCATTCAGAGACCGAAAGACCCATCCAACCGCGCTGCGCCCGCCGCCGCCAAGGGTAGCTATCGGACGCCACCGGCCATCCGTGATAACCTGCCAGAGCGATGGAAACACCAGCAGTCGAGAAAGGACATGCAGCACCGTCGCAAGACGGAGATGACTACACATACACGGAGCGCGCCTAAAGAGAGTTTTCACCATATTCGAGGCACGAGCCTGTCCGTCTTCGTGTCTCGGAAAGTGCGGCTATTCGTGTTTTCCGTTGCGAAAGGGTTGGTGATCTGAGGAGCGGTCATATCCCTCTCGTTCTCCCGGGCCAATCGTCCCTGGCCATTTTCGGCCAGGGCGGAACAAGCGCTGCCGGGAGGAGCTTACGCCCCGTAATCGAAACCGTTGACAGCGCAAATCAGTTTGAAAATGATGCCACCGTTTCTGTTAACATTTTCATGGGATTTTATGATGCAGCCCAAGCTTGGGAATGAATTCACCCTTAACCCGTTGTTCTGGTCCGGCAGCATGAAAATGGGGCTCAACCCCACCGTGGCTGCACTGAAGAGCGGAAAGATCGCCGTTGCGTGGCAGGATCTCAGCGGGTCGGACGGCGATGTCACCTTCGACACCAACGTCTATGTTCGCCTGTTCAAGACCGACGGCACGGCGGTAACGGAGGCGATCCAGGTCAACACCAAGGACACTGGTGCACAAACTGTCCCGGAGGTGACGGCGCTGGCGGATGGGGGCTTCCTGGTCGGCTGGTCCAACGTCAATTCGCTGGTCGAAGACACCGACAATGATGTCTACTTTCGGGCCTTCGACGCCGATGGAAGCCCGCGGTCGAAACAGGTGCTGGCCAGCCACGATCACGAGGTTCCGGCAATCGACGAGGGCGCAACCTACAACGACAGCGACAATGGCGATGTGCTGGGGTTGACGGACGGCAATGCCATCGTCCTTTACACCCACCGTGGAGAGGCCGCCACCTATGCCCACCTGGTGACCAAGGGCGGCAAGGTTCTGGGAGACCCGGTCAAGGTCTTCGACACCGACGACAGCGCCGTCACCATGACCCAACTCGCCAATGGCGATATCGTCATGAGCTATCCAAGCTATTCGTACAATGGTGCCGTCGTGCGTATCTCCGGCCCCGATCTGGTCAGCCCGCCGAAAGGGGCAAAGGGGGCGACCGAGCCGCTGGTGATCGAATATTTCAACGACGGCGAGCACGACCAGACCCCGGGCGATTCCAGCCAAACGGGCATGACCGGGGATTACATCTCCGCCCTGCCAGGCGGTGGTTTTGTCATGGGATACAATTTCGATCCGGATACCCGGTCCGACACCCCGATCGACACCTTCCGAATCGACTGGTTCGACAACGCGGGCGCCTATCTGCGCAGCGCGGACGTTCCCTTGCCGGGCAGCGAGGAGGGCCTCGAATACCATCGGGGCCGAGTCGTCGCGCTGAGCGAGGACCGCCTCCTGGTGATCTGGCAGATCGCCATCGGCTATGGCGATTATGACGTGAAGGCGCAGCTCCTCGATGCCAAGGGCCAACCGCTGGGCGATGCGATCGAGTTCAGCACGACGCGTTCCGGCAACCAGCTGATTGCCGAGGAAACGGTCCTGCCCGACGGTAATGTCGCCGTCGTCTTCTCCGATATGTCCAACGTTGCGCTGGACGGCACCATCGACGCGCTGCACGGTCGCGTCCTGACAATCCCGGGGGGCGATGATCCCGCCGGCCCCACCAAAGGCGCCGATAGATTGGTCGGCAGCGGCAAGGCCGATAAGATCAACGGGCTGGGCGGCAATGACGTGATCCTTGGAAAAGGGGGCGCCGACGTGCTGAAGGGCAGCGGCGGGCGCGACACGCTGACTGGGAACGGCGGCAACGACAAGCTTCTGGGCGGGGTGGGGAACGACAAGCTCTTCGGCAACGCAGGCAAGGACGTGTTGCTGGGTGGAGGCGGCAAGGATGTCCTCAAGGGAGGCGGCGGCAAGGACACTCTGGACGGCGGCCCGGGGGCGGACCTTCTGACCGGTGGGAAAGGGGCCGACAGCTTCGTGTTTTCCGCGGCCAAACAGGCGCGGGGCGACACGATCACCGATTTCCGGCCTGCCCAAGGCGACATCATCGACCTTCGCAAGATCGACGCCGACACCACCAACAAGGGCAACCTGGACTTCGTGCTGATCGGCGACGCGGCCTTTTCCGGCACCGCAGGAGAGCTTCGAAGCTGGACCGCCAAGGGCGACACCTATGTCGCGGGCGATATCAACGGCGACGGATCCGCGGATTTCAAGATCACCCTGGACGGCAAACTGACGCTGACCGACGGTGACTTCCTGCTGTAAAAGGGAACTGTCCCCTCCACAAACCGCGTGTAAAAAACGGCTCGATACGGTTAGATTATACCGCATCGAGCCAATGAGCAGACTGGTATTCCGAACAGCTAAATCCCACAAGTTCACCATCCCACAGGTGAAGATGCTGCGCCTTGGGCGAAGGGCAGGTTTGGTGACGCCGCATTACCGCCAATGAACGGCAGCAAAGGGCCCGTCGCGACGGTTGAACGTGCCAGGCATCCGCGGCTTTGCGAAGCCCCTCCATGCGCATCGCGCCCCTTGGCCCCCTGCGCCGCGAACGGCCACTCAAGCCCCCTCGCCGACATCCCGAAGCATATCCAGGTGAGCTGCGCCTTCCGGTGCTGATCCCACAAAAAACAAGAATCTGTTTCGCCTCCGCGCCAGTAGGCCAATGTCAGTCGTGAACGCCAGCACAACAGCCATATCCAACTGACGAAAGGAACCACTCCCCCTCTCCCCCCTTGCAGGTCTCCGCCCTGCCATGAGACGCGAAACCCGGCGGCTGGAGATGACATGACCCTCCGATCTCTTCCTGACCCTTCGGGACGAAACCCGAAGTTTCTCATCAATCAGGAGGCAACATGTTTCACGCAACGATCATCCCCAGCCCCGAAGCCGGCACCAGACCCGTCGGAGAGATCGCGCTTCGGTCTTTCTGGGAAACCCACAACGAGGCGCTCGGCCATGCCGCGGCCCTGATCGCCGGGCGGCGCGGCGCTCGACTTGTCGGCGAGATCCGCGAGGCGCTGGCCCAACCCGGGCCCGCCACGCGCCGCCTGTGCCAGCATCTTGTCGAACTCCGGGACCTGCTGTTTCTCGAACATTTGCAGGACGAGCCCCTTGAAGAAACCGCCTTGTTCGATCGGCTTAGCCCCAACGACCCGATCGTCCCCGAGATCTGCCTTCTCGCAGATGGCCTCAACGCGGTGCTGCAAGAGGCCAACCTTAGGGGTGGGGCAGATCTCCATCTGGCGTAAGGCCTGGCCCGCGCCGTTCATATGCAACGGCGCGGGTATACGCCTGGTCCAGAGATTTTTTTCGGCCAACCAGATTTTCTTCTTCGTCTGCACGGGATCGAGCCCATGTAGAAATCACCAGCACAACACGGACAAGAGAAACAGACAGAGGAGCCTTGCCAGACTCAGGATCACACCACACCGCACTCCCGGCACCACCCCATTTGACACCAGCGAGAAACGTGCGGCCACCGCCGCAGGCTGGATGTCGGGAGATCCCAAAATGCTCACCACCACGACACCCGTCACCGATGAGGCTGATGCAGGTTGCGAAGCGGCCTTCACCGCCCTCGACTTCTACCGCCGGCACGGCGCCGGGCTCTGTGATCTTCTCGGCCTGCTGGCCGACGAGATCGCCTTCGACTCGCTCTGCGACCTGCACGGCCAGTTCGACTCCGCGCTTCCCGACGTATCCCTTGTCCTGGGGGCGTTTCAGACGATCCACGCCGCCCTTGCGGCCCGGATCACCATGGACTTCCAGGATCTGAGCATCCGAAAGGGCTATTGCGTCGACGCCGCCGTTAGGTGGTATGGCGCGCGCATCAGCGAGCTTCTTGCCGCGTTCAGATAAAGCCCTTGATATCCTTGCGTGAGCCGCGGTCAGCCCGACCGCGGCTTTTTTCTACTCTACACCGACCCTGATGCACCGGGCAAACGGACGAGCCCCTACACAGGTATCGGACATCGCCCTCCCCTGTTTCTATTCCACCTGGTGCCAGAATTGCGCCAGCCCGGCGGATCAGCGAGCACGGCGCTCGCCACTGATTCCGGATCATGGATTCGACGCCACTCGATCCCGTCTGCAAGGCTGCTCGCCTCGATCAGTCATTCCGCCGAAAAATCCGACAAAAATCCCGATGCCGTTTTGCGCGCAACGCCAACAGACCTACTTCTCTGGTAGGGATTCAAACCGCCCGGACATCGGCTCGGAAAAAACCGCCGAAATCCGGGCTAATTCGCTCAATGGGCTTCTTTTGATTGCGAAATGGCCATTTCAACCCCGCCGATGGCCATTAATTGGTAGTCAGAACACATCTACTATAGATATGACTGCAAGCTAATTTTGGCTACTGACAAATCATAAGTCATTGATTTCATTAACCTCATATCTGCTCGCGGCGGCAAGACCGGCCATTTGACAAGTTAATTTTGGCTATCGAAATTCGCCAAAAAAATGCGCCCGACAACGGCGCAAAAAAACGGCCGCCCTGAAGGGCGGCCGCACACGCGATTTTACCTGCTTCCTGTCAAACTATACTTGGTAGCGCGCCGGGAGATCGCGCCGCCGGAAGATCCGGATGCCGATGTCACTTTTTCGCAGGAAAGGCTTCACTCTGGCGGCCTTCATCTCCAGCTTCAGAGCATCCAAGCTCATCCTCAGGGCATTTCCAATCCACGCTTCGGTCGTGAACTCCGCCAGGAATGCATCGATGTCATCAGGTCGGAAACGATGGATCACGTGATCGCCTCGCTTTGGGTATATTTCGATCGTGCGCAGAACAGAATCCTCCACCAGTTCCCATCCTGAGAGGACCGGAACGCGAATGCGCGCGAAGGCCTCCGCCGGAGAAAGCCCGACCATGACCTCGGAAACGAGTGATTTGGTTTCGGCAGGATCAACGCGGATTCCCTCGAACCCAGCTTTACCGTCAAGACGAACGACATTCGAAAGAAAACCACCCAGGATCAGGTGCACGATCTCCACAGCGGGCGCATTCGACTTCATCGCGGCGGTCGCGAGATCGACCATGCTTTCTCGTGGCTTTCCGGCAGGACTTGCCGCAGACTGGATCCGATCCAGAAGCCGCGAGATTTCAGCAGTGTCGACGCCCTTTTTTGTGCGGCCGGGAGCATGCGAGAGTTCGGACACGATCGGTGTCAAAATGCGATCGGAAAGAAGCTGATCTACCAATGGGCGTGTAGAGCCAAGGGCGTCTGGAAGCTTGGTGACCGGCACCAGTCGGCGCATGGACCGGGCGATCTCAAGGCCCCGCGCGGCGGCAAAGACGTGATGAGCGCCCTGCGATTCATCCTTCGGCAGCAGCCCTTTCGCGATGAGCATTCCGCGCAAAGTACGGGGATCAACCGCGGTTGCACGGGCAAGCGATGCACAGGAATAAAGACGGCGCTCTAAAAGTTTTTCACCCAGAACTACACCACCGGTCGGGACTTCCATCGTGTCGAGAATATGCTCCCGAACGATCCGCTTGATATCACCGACATCCTTCCTCGATTTTGAATTCCTCAGCCACTGATACAGGCGCCCGAAAACCGCTTGCGCGCCGGGGTTTCTTCCGTTGTATTTGAAAGCTTGCTGAACCTCGCTCAGCGCCTGCCGAATGCCGGCTTCTCCTTGCGACGTGTAGCCAAATCCCACAGCGCCGGCATGATCCCAATCATCCTCGGTGAATTTGTCCAGGTTCGGTGTTGTCCCGTATGCCATGAGGACTCCGAGCATCTCGCTGGCACGAACGCTCTGCTCAAGCCCCTCTCCATCAAGCCATGCAGGGCCTGCCGCCCCATCGAGCCTTGCCAGAACATAGTGCTGCAGCGGCGAAACCGGGCGCGGGTCCTGTTTGGGCACCAGGTCTTCAAGAGCGCCGCCGACTTCGGGCACGATGATGGCAAGCTCATGAAACCGATCCCCGGAAAATCCAGCTTTCCGGCTCATCAGCGGAAGTCCATGCACATCGCAGGTCCGAACCGGACGCACTTGCCAGTACCACCGATGGCGACGAAACTGCGCCAGGCCCCCGGATGCACGATCATCATCAACCAAGCACGCAGGGCAGAACACGGTGTGCGGAGAAGCAAGGAACTCCGACGAAACCAATTCACCGCGCAGATCATAGCCACGGTGGCCGAGGCCTCGTGGGCCATTGGCCGCGAGAGCCTCGACGGCAACACCGGACCGATCGGCCAGGCGCTGGATGGCTTCCGCCTTCCCGAGGTTCAGATCTGAAGGTTTAATACCGATATCCGACAGGAACGGCCCAGTCCGACCGCCGGTGTGGTACGCAGCCAGGCGAGCGGCGAAGCTCAATGGAGACTCGGCGGGATCATAGGCCAAGTAAGGAGTGAGCACAGTCATTGAACGTCTCCCTCAAGCAGCTATGTGAAGTTTTGCGAGGTCGATGCTGGCCCACCGGGGAGACAGGAAGACGTTGTTGCCCGGAACGCCCCCCTCCTGCACCGCCCAGGCTTTCGCGAAGTGCTGCGCGGTAAGCTGGCCCTCCCCATGTCGAAGCGCCTCCTCCAGGGCAGCAATGATGTTTTCGATACAGCGTCCGAAACGACCGCGACTCGCATAGACAAGTCGGTCGATGATGTCGGCTTCTGCGGGCGGCGCGATACCCGCTTGCTCGCAGTACCCGTTGATGAAACCCCGTAACATCTTCTCGTGTGTGGTGGCAGAAATGGCTGGCAGGGTGACCTTCGAATAACGCCGCTTGACCTGATCGTCGTACGAGGCCATCTGCCAAAGTGTTTCGACCCCGCTCAGGATCAGGATGACCGCCCCCTCCCCCTGCATGACCGATTTCAGCATTTTGAGGATATCTTCGATTCCCTTGCCGGCCCTGAAGAGATCGTGCGCCTCATCGACCCATAAAACGACAGTGCCAAGCTGCTGCAAACGGAAACGGACAAGCCGCCAGATATCCCATTCCTTTTTCTTCGTGGACACTTCCGGGTAGCCAGATTGGTGAAGAATTTCCAAACCGAGGCTCTTCAAGGTCGCAGGGCTCGGCACGCTCACGCCAATCCAAGGCATGCTCTCCGGGTCGTCGCTCTGCAGAGCCGGATGATTTTTCAGCACATGGTGCACGAGCGAGGTCTTGCCCCCCCCTGCGCCTTCGACAAGCGCGATGCCATGCGTATCTCCGGTCGCAGTGAAGGTCACTGGCTTTGCCAAGGGATTGCCCTCGGCGTCACGCTGCAGCAAGCGGTCGATATGTTGCTGAAGGATGCTGTCGCGCGATGTCTTGACGTATTTGTCGCGCAGTTTCGCAAGTGTCGCGAAAGGTTCAGACGTGATTTGGGTCATTGGAATGGTCTCCGGTTAACGAGGGTTGCTTACGGCCGAAGCCTCCAGAAGGGAGTGTCCACCGGCCTGTTCCCGGAATTTGCGTTTGATGTTCTTGCCACGGAAAATGGTGCGTCACCCTGCCGCATGACTCTGTTTTTGCGCATTGACGCTGCCCGGCCGGAACGGCGCCATCATGGCGCCCCCGCCGCGGCACACGGCAGCATTGAGAACTGCCTCCTGTTGCTACCTCCCTCCTCATCAAACCAACCGCGCAGCCGCTTTGACACACCGCAAGCGGACGGCACTATTGTTGCAGAACCGGCTCCCTGCCGACCCCGTCGATGTCAAGATTGGCCAACTTGTCTGAGCACGAAGAAGAAATATTTCTTGATCGTTCGTCTGACGCTGCAGTCGTGGATCAGGCCGATAAGTTAACTTGTTGAATTATGTGCGGCTCGTTGCGGGAGCACGATCAATGGAGGCCGGTCTGGCCAGCGAAAACGGCCTTTTACGAACCTCGGCCATGGCGTCAGGTGCCGCACCGCAGCTTCACCAGACCTGCCATTCGAGCATCCCGCAACATTTTCAGGGGGTGAACGACCGCTGTGCGGGAACGGGCAGCCCTTCATGGGCAAAGCTCGAGCTATGTGACCCCAACACCGCCTTTCGCAGGGTGTTCTTCGATCAAGGTGAAGCCGGTCTCAGAAGCTCCCCCAGTGCCCGGAACAGCGCGCTGCGTGCCGAACCGGGCCGCCAGGCCAGCGCCACGTGACGTGGGCAGGCATCGGGCAGCGGCGTCAGCTGCACCTCCGCCCGGCCCACCACGCCGGCGCTGACCGCAAGGTTGGGCAGCAGGGTTATGCCCAACCCTTCCGAGACCATGGCAATCAGAGTTGTGAGGCTGGTGGCCGCGAAGCTGTCCTCGTCTGTTAGCAGTCGCCCCGGGTAGGCTGCCAATGCATGTCTCTGCAAACAGTGACCCTTCTCAAGCAGCATGAGCTGGCCGCTTTCGGCGAGGGCCTCCGCCCCGCTGGGCGGCGGCCAGCCCGCCGGAGAGGCCAGTTGATAGCCGTCCTCGAACAGTTCCATCACCTCGAGCGATCCGGTCTCGAAGGGCAAGGCGATCAGAATAAGGTCAAGCCGACCCGCATTCAGGCCCTCGATCAGGCTTTCGGTCATCTCTTCGCGCAGAAAGAGCCGCAATCCAGGAAAGCGTTCCCGGATCGCGGGCAGGAGGCGCGGCAACAGATAGGGGCCGATCGTCGGGATGGAGCCCAGTTTCAGGTCGCCCTCGAAAGGATTCCGGGACGCCCGGGCAAGGGTCTCGATCTCTTCTGCCTCCAGCAGCATCTGCCGACCGCGCGCGGCGACGTCCCGACCCAGGGGAGTCAGCATCACGCTGCGCCGGGTACGCTCGATCAACTGGACGCCCAGGCGGTCTTCCAACTCCTTGATGCCGGCGCTGAGGGTCGGCTGCGTCACGAAACACAGTTCGGCCGCGCGGGAGAAGTTCAACGTCTCTTCGACGGCGGTGAGGAACCGAAGCTGGCGCAGGGTGATCATATATAGATTTCCTCTATCACTGAGAGCCATACTTCTGATTTCTCAAATGAGTGTCGAGGCCATATTTCTTCCTCATCGAAACGTTGATGAGAAGGATTGCAACAATGACCGAAGACACCCGTCCCGTCGGACCCCGCCTCAACGAGGCCGCCCCGGCCTTTGACGCGCCCACCACACACGGCCGCAAGACCCTTGAAGACTACCGTGGCAAATGGCTGATCCTGTTCTCGCACCCGGCCGACTTCACCCCGGTCTGCACCACGGAATTCATCGCCTTTGCCAAACGGCAGGATGATTTCGCCGCACGGGATACGGAACTGCTGGGCCTCTCGATCGACAGCCATTACAGCCACATCGCCTGGATGCTGAATATCAAGGAGAAGTTCGGGGTCGACATCAAGTTCCCCATCATCGCCGACCTCAACATGAAAGTGGCCCAATCCTATGGCATGATCCAGCCGGGCGCCTCCGATACCGCCGCCGTCCGCGCCACCTTCATCATCGACCCCGACGGCGTACTGCGGGCCATGCTCTATTACCCGATGAACGCGGGCCGCTCGGTCGACGAGATCCACCGCCTGCTGGTCGCGCTTCAGACCGCCGACGAAAACAGCTGCGCCATGCCCGAGAACTGGAAACCGGGCGACGAGGTGATCGTGCCAACCCCCGCCACCCCGGAAGAGGCGCAGGCCCGCGCCAACGAGGGTTACAACACGGTTGATTGGTATTTCTCGACCCGCGCGCTCTGAAACGTCCCGGTGGGCCTTCCTCGGCCCACCGACCCACCCCGCCACATTTCAAGAGGAAACACAGCCATGACCACCCCGAACAAAGCCAATATTACCGCCCTGAATGCCGTGTTGGGCCAGACCTTTCGCCTCTATGTCCAGACCCATGGCTATCATTGGAACGTCACCGGGCCGACCTTTCGCCAGTTGCACGAGCTCTTCGAGGCGCAGTACCAAAACCTCTGGTCCGCGCTCGACGAGATCGCCGAGCGTATCCGGATCCAGGGCGCGCCCGCCCCGGGGAGCGTGGCCCAACTGATGGCGCATGCCCCGGCTGAAGAGGCGCCCGCGCAATCGGCGGATGACATGCTGAGCAAGCTCATCGCCGGGCACGAGGCCCTTGCCACCACGTTGCGCGATGCCATCGAAACCGCCGGGAAAGCCGGTGACGAGGTCAGCGCGGGTATGCTGACCGACCGGCTGGAATGGCACGAGAAGGAACTCTGGATGATGAAGGCCAGCCGAAGCTGAGACAGGGAACGGGACGCCGTCATGGGGCGGCTTCGCCCAACCGGGTTGCAACTGCGGACAAAGGAGACCGGAAATGAACACTCCCATCGTGAAATCCATCTGGGATCAGGCCACCGGAAGCTGGCAATATGTTTTCCATGACCCCGAGACCATGAAGGGCGCCATCGTCGACCCGGTGCTGGATTTCGATCCGCTGGCCGGGGCGACCTCGACCGCCAATGCCGAACGCCTTCTGGACTACGTCCGCGAGACGGGGATCGAGCTGGTCTGGATCCTCGACACGCACCCCCATGCCGACCACTTTTCGGCCGCGGCCTGGCTGAAGCAGCAGACCGGAGCCCCCACGGCAATCGGAGAGAAGGTGACCGGCGTGCAGAAGCTCTGGCAGGGGATCTACAACCTGCCCGCTGACTTTGCGACGGATGGCAGCCAGTGGGACCAGCTCTGGTCAGACGGGGATGCGTTCATGGTGGGCAAGGTGCCGGTAAAGGTCATGTTCTCGCCGGGGCATACGCTGGCCTCCGTCACCTATGTCGCGGGGGATGCGGCCTTTGTCCATGACACGCTGATGATGCCGGACAGCGGCTCGTCCCGGGCGGATTTCCCGGGCGGTGACGCCGATGCGCTCTATGACAGCATTTCGGCGATCCTTGCCCTGCCCGAGGAGACCCGGCTCTTTGTCGGACATGATTACGCGCCGGGCCGGGAGGCGCAATGCGAGGCCACGGTGGCCGAACACCGCGCGGCGAACATTCACTGGAAGGGCGCGCCGTC
This sequence comes from Aquicoccus sp. SU-CL01552, assembly GCF_040365005.1. Lineage (NCBI taxonomy): Bacteria > Pseudomonadati > Pseudomonadota > Alphaproteobacteria > Rhodobacterales > Paracoccaceae > Aquicoccus > Aquicoccus sp. SU-CL01552. Next base: position 31,732 of record NZ_BAABWV010000024.1, read on the forward strand.
GCGGACTGAATACCGCGCGGTCCGCGATGCCCGTGATGCGACCCTGCCGTTGCCCAAGCTCATGCTGGCGGCGCTTCAGGTAAATATCCGTGGCGGCCAACTGCCTGAGACCGAGAGCAACGGGCGATCATATCTGAAGGTTCCGCTGAACTATTTCCAGAGCCGCTGAGCCCTGATCACGCGCGATGGCGCCACCCTCCCGGCGTCATCGCGCTCTGACGCCGGAAGGTCACAAACTCGGCGTTCTCTTCCCGTACCAGGTGGGCCCGCTCCTCGTTGCCATGGGCCTTGCCGGGGAAAGCACACGCCCCCTGCTGAAGGTGACGCTGGCGCTGTTCGCCGTTTCCTTGCTGACGCTGATCCAACCGGATTTCCTGTGATGGCGCTTGCTCGGGGGGGGGGGGAAGGGCACATGTGATCAAGTCTTGCAGGCTGCCCTCCCTCAGATCTTTAGCTTGTAGCCGATATGGGTCGGTTCGAAACCCAGACGGTCATAGAAGCGATGGGCGTCTGGTCGGGCCTTGTCCGTGGTGAGCTGAACCAACGAACACCCCTGTGCCCGGCATTCGTTGATCGCCCAGGCAAACATTGCTTCACCAAGCTTGCCACCCCGACGATCGCTCGCGATCCGCACCCCCTCGATCTGTCCTCGCTTGGCGCCATTGCGGGAGAGACCCGGGATAAAGGTGAGTTGCAAGGTTCCGACAATCTGCTGCCCATCCTCGACCACACAAAGAAACTGGTTCGGGTCGGCATCAATCGCCGCAAATGCAGCCCGGTAGAGTTCGTCCACGGCTGGCGAAGCGTTTTCCCGCGACGCACCAAGCACGTCATCGGCCAGCATTGCGACAATCGCCCCCAAGTCCGCTGTGGTTGCTCGGCGGTAACGTGGTTCACCCATGAGTATGATCCTCTCTCTTCATTGCTGCCCCCTTCCATGGGAGCCGTAGGTCGTGAGCGAACATGCCGACGGACAGGGGCCAGCTTTGCTTCGTTGCGCAGGCCGATGCCCGGATGCCGCTCAGGCTTTCAAGCCGCCTGCGACTGCGCCGACCAGGCAAGCGAGAACAGCAGCAGGGCTGCGGACAGTCCACAGGCGACGGTACGCACCGTATTCCAGAAGCTCCAGCGGGGCAGATAGGTGCCGGTCCAGTAGTCCAGCGTCGCATCCGCGGCAGCCTCCATGCCCGCCAAGGTTTCATTCATCGGCACGTTGAAGACCGCCGTTACCCCGAAGCATCCGACGAAATACGTCAGGCCCGCCAGTATCATCACGGTTCCCGGGCCGTGCTCGACGACCATCGCGCCATAGACCACAATCAGCAGGGATACCGGCACCAGCCCGAGGAAGAGCACCATGAAGACCCAGCGGAACACCTCAATATTGATGGCCTGCATCGCCTCGGCGCCTCCTTGGCCGCTGGTCAAGGACAGGGCGCGCATGATGAAATCCGAGAAGGCGAGAAAGACGCCGCCAACCAGCGCATAGGCGAGGACGGCAAGGTGGGCGAGATAGAAGAGAACGGCGGACATGGGGAAGGGTTCCTTCGATTGGGGCGGCGGCAGGAAAGCCGCCGCGACAGACTCAGCGCGTGGGCTGCGCCATAGAGAGGTCGGGCGCCGACTGCCAAAGGCGCCGGCGGAAGGCCGCAAGGCAGAGCGCGGCGATGATCAGTTCCACGGCAAGGGCGCCGATGACGCTGCCGGACGGCACCCCGTCCACCGCAAGCCCGACCAGCCGCCCGACCGGAAAGGCGATGAAGACCGTCAGGGCTACTGCCACGGCGACGGGCAGGATCGCGTGCCGCCAGATGCCGAGTAGCATCAGAAGGCCGAAACCCGCGAGACCGGCTCCGGGTGCGCGCAATTCGCTCAGCAGGTTTGCGTCTTCGCCGAGCGTGATGTCGTAGCCGGCGTAGAAGGCGTGCGGCGCGAACAGGATAGAGGCGCCGATGATGAGCGCAGTGAGGCCGGAGAGACCGAGCGCGATCTTCTCGAACAGGGTGGGTCTCATGTCATGCTCCTTTCCATGGGGTGGTATCAGGCGGCGCTTGTCCAGGCGCCGGTGCGAGCGGTGGTGATGGCGAAGTCCGAAAAGTCGCGGGGGCCGCGGCCGAGCGCGCGCATCACGCCGTCCGTGGTGTGGGCATTGCGACCGTCCAGCGTTTCGCGCGCGATGGCGGTGAAGACGTCGGCGACGAAGGCGCCGCCAGCCTCGGCGATGTTCGCGTGGAACGCCTCGAAGCTGATCGGGATATGCCGGATCTCTCGCCCGGTGGCCCGCGAGAGTTCACCCGCCATATCTGCGAAGGACATCAGCCGCGGGCCTGTCACCTCGTAGAGTTCGCCCCTGTGCCCTTCTTCGGTCAGCGCCGCGACGGCGACGTCGGCAATGTCGTCGATGTCGATGATGGGCTCGGCGACATCGCCGCCGGGCATCGGAAGGACACCGGCCACGACCGGATCGCGCAGGTAGCCTTCGGAGAAGTTCTGAGCGAACCAGGCGGCCCGGACGATGGTGAAGTCGACGCCGGAATTGCGTACCACCTCTTCGCCCAGCCGCGCGTGCTGTTCGCCGCGACCGGAGAGCAGCACGAGGTGCTCGACGTCCACGTCGCGGGCCGTCTCGCAGAGGGACTCGAGCTTTTCCACGGCCCCGGGGAAAGCAAGGTCGGGGAAGTAGGTGACATAGGCCGCGCGGGCCCCGCGCAGGGCCGGCGCCCAGGTCTCCGGCGCGTCCCAGTCGAAGGGCGTTGCGGAACTGCGCGAGCCGCGGCGCACGGGAATGCCCCGCGCCTCGAGGCGGCTGGCGACGCGGCGGCCGGTCTTGCCGGTTGCGCCGATGACAAGGATCTCTTGGTCTCTCATGGGGTGTCTCCCTGGCTTCGGTATCGGTAGCCAAGGGATAAGCGTGGGGATGCTGCGCGGTCTTGACCGGCGATGCCAGCTTTTTGACCAACGTCGCCAATGCGCCCGTCAGCGGTGGGAGAAATCCTTGCGGTAGGTCGCAGGCGTCGAGCCGACCCAACGCTTGAACGCGCGGGTAAAGGCGCTCTGGTCGGAGAAACCGGTGAGAAACGAGATTTCGGCCAATGAATGGCTCTCGTCCCGCAAGAGCCCTTCGGCGAGGTCGCGGCGGGTTTCCTCGGTGAGGCTCTGAAAGTTCACTCCGTGGTCGGAGAGGCGCCTGTGGAAAGACCGCACGCTGAGTCCGAGGCTGCGGGCGATTTCGGCCATCTTCGGTGCCCCCTCGCTGAGGGTCTGGGCGATTGCAGCTTTCGCCTGCGTGACAAGCGCGGGTTCCCGGGTGATCTCGGACAGTTCCGCGTCGAGATGCGTGGTGAGGTATTGCGATATCCCCTCGTCCCCGAGGATGTTAGGCCGGGCCAGCGTCTCGTCGGCATAGAGGATCGCGTCGAGTTCAGCGCCGAAGCGCACCGGGCAGCCGAACCAGTCCTCGTGCGCGGCGACCCTGCGCGGGGCGGGATGCCGGACCAGCACTTCCACGGGCGCGAGCGGCACCGGGCAGACCTGCCTTGCGATGGACACGGCGCTCGCAAGGGTCGCTTCGTTCGACAACCGCATCCCGAGGCGTCGTTCGCCAGCCCGATGCAGGATGAAGAGCGTGCCCCCGGTCGCCGGCCGCAGCTCGTATTCGGCGACGCTGGTCCACAAACGCGCATAGCGTTCCACCCGCGCGTAGGATGCCCCGAGCGTCGTTGCCGCCTTGAAGGCCAGCCCAAGCGCACCGTATTCGTCAAGCCGCATGGAGGCCCCCGTGCGCATCGGCAGGTCGGCCACGTCGATCTGATCAGCGAGTCTTTCCAGCATGTCGTAGTAGCGCTCGGCCGGAACCATCTGCCTGGCGTCCCATGGGTCATCGGGGGAGATCCCGACGCTGGCCAGCATTGCCGCAGCATCAACCCCACCGCCTGCCGCGGCGACCATCTTTCGTGCGAAGAGCGACGTCACATACCCCATACTCCGCATTCTACGATGAGCGTGGTCGGCCGCCAAGCTCACGGTGGATCTGGGCGTGAAACGGACTGGCTGTCCTCTTTTCGCTTACGCGTGCTTTCTGCCCTCTCTGCTCAAGTCACGCGAGCGGCCCAGTTCTCCCGTTCGTCGGCGACGAAACGCTGTAGCGCAGCTTCCACATTATGATCATACTCGCTTCTCCCCCAAGCCTAAGGCACGGAAACCATTCATAAGCCGACGCGCGATGCAGGCATCCGAACAAGCCATCCTATCCAACGGCACGGAAAGTGCCACGCCCGTAGCCAAGTTCGCATCATGGCTGGAGTGACCATCAGCCGATGAAGTCAGAGCGCCTTGCGAGCAGGCTCTCGTGGAGGAAATCGACGAAGAGCCGGCCCCGCTACACCACGCACAGATCGCCGTACATAAGCACCCAGGTCGACCGGCTCTGGTCAAGCTCGGCTCCCGGCACCCACTGCAATTCGGGAAAGACGCTTTGCACCGTCACCGGGATGCTGAAGCAGGAGGTGCTACGCCCGATGTTAGGAACCCTCATCGAGATGGCAGAGGACGACTCGCTGGCCCCGGTCATCCCGTCTGCCCGGCGATCCACCCTCGCAGGCTTTCGGTCAGCCGTTCCGGCGCGTCCTGCTGGACGAAATGGCCGACGCCGGGCCAGGTGCGAATGGTCAACTCATCGCCGACCCAAGCCCAAACATCGTTCAGCCCAGCCGACAGCGCATAGGGGTCTTCCAGCCCGTGGATCACCAGCGTCGGCACCTGAACCGTAGGCGGTGCCTCGTTGAGCTCGACATAAGGCGGGGCGGGAAAACAGGCTCGGTAGTAATTCAACATGCCGTTGGGGTTGGACCGCGACATCGCCGCATCGTGGCGTCTGCGGAAGGCGGCGTCGTGGATCCAGGCGGACAGCCGCTCCATGTCCAGGCCGGCATGAGCCTGTGGCTGCTGGAACAGCCGGACATAGGCACTGGCCTGCTCCTGCGCCGGGTTGCGCGCCAGCTCCCGCGCGACGGCCCAGGGGTGCGGCATGTTGACGATACCCAGATGCGAGACCCGCCCGGGCGCCTCCATAGCCGTATGCCAGGCGACGAACCCGCCCCAATCGTGGCCGATGACGATGGCTTTCTCAGCGCCGCAATCGTCTATCACCGCAAGCACATCGCCCACCAGCGCGCCGGGTGTATAGTCCTCCAACGCATCGGGTTGGGCGCTGAAGTTATAGCCGCGCAGGTCCAGCGCGACGCAGCGATGGGTATGCGACAGCCTCTCCATCTGCCGCCACCAGGTCAGCCAGTGGTCGGGAAACCCGTGAAGAAAGACGACAAGCGGCCCCGCGCCGAGACTGGCGTAATGCAGGTGCAGGTCCCCGTTCTGGACATAATGATGGGTGACCTTCGCCTCGAATGCGACGAGGTCGGATTCCAGATCGATGTCAGGCATGGTCATTCCTCCTTAGGTAGGACGGTGTTGGAGAAGCGTCGGGCGATGAACAGGGCCAGCGCGAGACCGGGCAGGATCAGGACCAGCCCGCTGATCGGCACCGCGCCCAGCCCCCAGCGTTGCAGGGCGGCAGCCCCGATCAGAATGCCAAGACCCTGACCGAGATAGATCATCGACCCGTTCAGCGCGAAGGCCAGCGTCGCATTGCCGGCCAGCTCGGCCAGCCGCGCCTGCACCAGCGTACCGGTGACCGATTGGGCGGATGGACCGGTGCCGATGCTGACGACCATCGCCGCGAAGGAAAGCGGACTCACCACACCACCCGTCAACGGCGACACCAAAATGCCGAGCGAGATCAACAGCATAACGAAAGGCAGGACGAGGCTGTAGCGGCCGCCCCGCGCGATCATCCCGGCGCCCAGCCGGACCCCGACGAGGCCGCTGAGGCCAACGAGAAACTGCATTGCCGCGATGCCCGGTCCGGTAAATCCGGTGGTGACGCGGATGATCGGGCCGATCAACCCCGCCACCGAAAACAGCACGGTCGAGGCGATCAGCGTCACGCCGAGATAAGCAAAGATGCCTCTGGCGAACTGCGGTGCGGACGGGCCGCCCCCCTGCCCCAGCCGCCCCGAGGCTGGCACGAAGCCCCAGACCAAGACGAGCGCCAGGGCGCAGATCGCTGCGGTCGAGACGAAACTTGCTGGCCAGCCGAAGGCATTGCCGGTGACCGAGCCCAGCGGAATGCCCACGATCAGCGCGGCGGGGATACCCGCATAGACGGTGGAGATCGCTTTGGGGCGCGCCTCGGGTGCCGATCCGGAAGCGGCCAGCGCAGTAGCCAGCGGAAACGCCAGCGATCCGACGCCGCCCACCAGCAGGCGCAGGGCGAAGAGGGTCCGGAACTCCGCCACCAACGCCGAGGCGCCGTTCAGAACGGTCAGCAGCACCAGGACCGTCAGCAGCAACGCCCGCGGCGACAATGCACGGGTCAGATGCGCCAGCACCGGTCCGCAGAGCGCACAGGCAATGGCGAAGGCCGATTGCAACGTGGCCACCGCCGCGACGGAGACACCGAGCGCGGCGGCCATCGGCTGCAGCACGCCGGAAAAGACGAAGGCCCCGGTGGTAAAGGCGAAGGGGCAGAACAGAAGCGCGATCAACCGCATGGCTTACCCCAGCTGCCGGATGAAACAGGTGGAGGTGCCGGTGGCCAGCACCCGCCCGGCGGAATCCTCGATCCGCCCGGCCGCGGTGGCGGTGGAGCGCCCGCGGCTCTGCACTTCGGCAAGACAACGGACCTGCCCCGTGTCGGGCAGGATCGGGCGGATGAACTTGACCTCGGTCCCAAGCGAGGCATAGGTCTCGCCCCGCGCCAGCGTGGTCTGCACCGCGCAGCCCAGCGCGGAATCGAGCAGCGTCATCGCCCAGCCGCCATGGATCAGCCCCAGCGGGTTCAGATAACGCGGATGCGGATCGCCGAGGAAGGTAATATGCCCCTCGCCCAGTTCGTGAATCCATTGCTGCATCACCTCGACGATGGGAGGCGCCGGAAGGCGCTGCGCGACAATGGCCTGCATCTGTTCCAGCCCGGTCATCTGCGCCGCCTGCGCCGGATCGGCAAGGCCGAAAGTCAGCTCGGGCATCGGCACGGCGGTGGTGGTGGTCTTGCTCATTCCACCACCTCCAGCGCAATCGCCGTCGCCTCACCGCCGCCGATGCAGAGGCAGGCGATGCCGCGCTTCAGCCCGCGGGCGCGCAGCGCGTGCAGCAGGGTCACGACAATACGGGCACCGGTGGCTCCGATGGGATGGCCCAACGCGCAGGCCCCGCCATTGACGTTGAGCCGGTCGCGCAGGATGCCAACCTCCTTTGCGGCGGCCATGGAGACCACGGCAAAGGCCTCGTTGATCTCCCAGAGGTCGACGTCATCGGCCTGCCAGCCGACCTGCTCCAGCAGCTTGCGGATGGCCGGGATCGGCGCGGTGGTAAACCAGGCGGGCTCCTGCGACTGGGTTGCATGGCCGAGGATGCGGGCCATCACCGGCAGCCCCTTTGCCTGTGCCGTGCTTTCGCGGGCCAGCACCATCACCGCGGCCCCGTCCGCATTGGCCGAAGCGCTGGCGGCGGTGATGGTGCCGCCCTCGCCGAAGGCGCTGCGCAGGGTCGGGATCTTTTCCGACGAAATCTGTCCGGGCCGCTCGTCGCGCACAACGGTCAGCTCGCCCTTGCGGGTTCGCACCGTCACCGGGGCACATTCCGCATCAAAGGCGCCGGAGGTGACGGCATTGCGCGCCCGCTCCAGCGTCTCGATGGCATAACCGTCCTGATCGGCGCGGGAGAAACCATAACGCTCCGCCGTTGCCTCGCCGAAAGCGCCCATCGGCCGGCCGCGCTCATAGGCGTCCTCCAGCCCGTCTTTCATCATATGGTCGATCACCTCGGCGCTGCCGGCCTTATGGCCGCCGCGCATGTCGGGCAGCAGGAAGGGCGCGCCCGACATCGCCTCCATGCCGCCGGCGATGACGATCTCGGCACTGCCGGCGCGGATCAGATCGTGGCCCAGCATCGCCGCCTTCATGCCCGATCCGCAAACTTTGTTGACGGTGGTGGCGCCAACCGCATCAACCAGCCCCGCCGCCCGCGCCGCCTGCCGAGCCGGCGCCTGACCGAGGCCGGCGGGCAGCACACAACCCATCAGCACCTCGCTCACCTGATCGGCGGCGAGGCCGGCATCCGCCAGTACGGCGCGAATCGCGGTGGCGCCAAGTTCGGGCGCCGGCACGGTGGAGAGCGTGCCCATGAAAGCGCCCAGCGGGGTGCGCCGCGCGGCGGAGATGACGACGGGATCTGAATCGGAGAGAGGCATTGAGCGAGTCCGTGGTTTTTGAAATCCCCGTTAGATTACGATCATATTCCTTCTTGTCAAGATTAAGATTACGAATATAATTCCAACCGTGATTTCAGGAGAGCAGAACCATGAGGGTAAGCCAGCAAGAGGCGGCGAAGAACCGCGAGCGGGTGGTCAAGACCGCGAGCCAGATGTTCCGCAAGGACGGCTACGACGGTACCGGAATCGCGGCGTTGATGAAGGCCGCGGGCATGACCAACGGGGCCTTCTACAAGCAATTCGACAGCAAGGAAGCGCTGATCGCCGAGGCGACCGCGCATGGGCTCGCCGAGAATGCGGAAGGCTGGCGCAGGGTGCTGGACCGGGCGGAGAGCGACGCGCTGCAGGCTATCGCCGAATGGTATCTGTCGGAGGCGCATCTGGCCCACCCTGGGGCGGGCTGCACCTATGCCGCGCTGGCCAGTGAGGCGCCACGGCACGAGGAACCGGTGCGCAAGGCCTTCGACGACGGGCTGCGCCACACGCTGGAGATTATCGCCACGGCCGCAGGCAGCGGCAACGAGGCGGGCGATGACAGCACCGCGATCCGCTATCTGAGCCGGTTGATCGGCGCCCTGACGCTGGCGCGGGCGGTCGATGATCCGGAGCTGTCCGAGCGCATATTGGTAGCCAATCGCAGCGCGGAGTGATCCCGGGCCGGGCGGCGCTCAGGTAGTGATGTGGGCCATGCGGTGGTCCGGCAGGGCAGCCTGATCCGAACGGCCGCCTCCGGTATCTTAGCGGCCCGATTACGGGTGCAGTCGGGGGCCTCTTCGGTGTCGAACGGCATCGATACAAAACCGCCAAGGCGACGCGCAGTCATAAACACATCTGGTAAAAGGCTTGGTCCGCGGGTCCGCCCCCGATTCATTTTGAAGCAAGTTAAGAGATAAGGAAGTTGCCATGGATCGTTTGAACGGAAAACTCTGCGTTGTCACGGGCGCGGGCCGCGGGATCGGGGCAGCCATCGCACGGGCCTTCGCCCGCGAAGGCTCAACGGTTGTGGTGACTGACAAAGTGGAAGACCTCGCCGCTTCGGTCGCCAAGGACACCGGTGGGCATCATCTGCGCCTCGACGTGGCGTCCGAGGCCGACTGGGCTGCGCTGGCCAAGGCCTGGCCCGTCTGTGATGTCCTGGTGAACAACGCCGGAATCACGGGCTTCGAGGAGGTCATGCGCCCACAGGATCCGGAACACGCCACGCTTGCGGATTGGCGCGCGGTGCATGCAGTGAACCTGGATGGCACCTTCCTCGGCTGCCGCTACGCGATCGGCGCGATGCGCACCAAGGGTGCCGGATCGATTATCAACATCTCTTCCCGCTCGGGCCTCGTGGGAATACCGGCGGCAGCGGCCTATGCGTCGTCCAAGGCAGCCGTGCGCAACCACACCAAGTCCGTCGCGCTCTACTGCGCCGAGCAGGGGCTGAACATCCGCTGCAATTCGATCCACCCGGCCGCCATCTTGACGCCGATGTGGGAGCCAATGCTTGGGGACGGGCCAGACCGCGAGGCCCGAATGGCCGCCTTCGTGGCAGACACGCCGATGCGCCGGTTCGGCACCGTCGAAGAGGTCGCCGCCATCGCACTGCTGCTCGCCTCGGATGAAGCGGCTTACATGACCGGGGCGGAGTTGACGGTCGATGGCGGGCTGCTCGCAGGATCGGCCGCAGCGCCGACGACGGACTGAACGCAGGAAAGTGAGCCGGTGCCGCTCCTGCGTGCGCCGACATGGCCTCGCATTCGTTCGAGAGGTTTTTGTGATTTCCGGCGAAATTGCATAAGTTGGTTTTTCATGCCGAGCTTTCTTATGGGTGCGCAGAATGGCCCAACCGACAATGGCGGCCGGGTTTGCCGCGGCGCTTCTTGACTATGCCGACAGCCGTGGCGCGCCGCGTGCGCGTCTGCTTGCCGAGTCTGGGCTGAAGGAGGCAGACCTCGCAGACCAGGACGCGCGCGTGCCAGTCGCGGCTTACCAAGCGTTGATCGCGGCGGGGATCGAGGCCACTGGCGATACGGCGCTTTTGTTGCGCCATACCTTCGAGACGAAGCTGGAGACGATTTCCGTCGTTGGGCAGATCGTACATTCCTCGCAGTCCCTTACCCACTCGATCGCGCAACTCAATCGCTACCTGAAACTGATGGCAGAGGTCGATATCGTCGGCGCGCCCGACCGGTTCGAACTGCTGCAGGAAAACGGTGCGGTCTGGATCGTGGATCACATCGCTGTCGCAGGACCTGACTACATCGGGCTCGAGGCGTCCTTCGCGCGCTTCATCAGCGAATTCCGCCGGTCCTTTCCGGACGTGCCCTTCGCGCTGGAGATGGAGGTGACCTATCCACCCCCGCCGCACGCGGCCGAATATCCGAACCTGTTCTGCATCCCCGTGCAGTTTGAGGCGGCGCGCAACGCGTTGCGGATCGATTCCGTCTGGCTGAGCGACGACTCCGAATTCGAGCCGGGTCATGCCTACAGTTTCGGAATCTTCACCCGCCACGCGGATGCCTTGCTTGACGCGCTCGGGCGCTCGGATCTCTTGCGCTACCGGATCGAGGCGGCGATCCTGCCCGACCTGCACGAGGGGTCGCTGTCGATGGACAAGCTGGCGCGCGATCTGGGGATGAGCCGCCAGACGCTCTATCGCCGCCTCAAGGCGGAGGGCGAGACCTTCGCCGAGATTCATGACGACCTACGCCGGCGCATGGCGCTCGATTATCTCACGGCGCGCAAGGTGTCGGTCAACGAGGCGGCCTACCTGCTGGGCTTTTCGGAGGCATCCTCCTTCGTGCGTGCCTTCAAGCGTTGGACCGGCCAAAGCCCGACAGCCTACCTTGACCGGGCCCGCTGACAGGGATTCGCCCAACTCTGATACACAGGGGCAAATCCTTGATCTCTGCGGTCATGCCGAGCTGGGGAACCGCCCTCTAAGACCTCACCATCGCTTTACACAAATGATGGTAGACCAATGAAACCCACGATCTTCATCCTTACCGGTGCCCTGTTACTCTCCGCCTGCGCCGACAGCGGCGCAAACTACACCCCCATTTTGGACGGCACCCCTTCGGCGGCGTTCCAAGACGACCTGTCCGCGTGCCAGTCTCTGGCCCGCGACCAGCGGCAGTTCGATCAGGAAACCGCCGGTGCGGCGATGCTCGGCGCCGGTGCCGGCGCACTGCTTGGCGAATTCGACGACCACGGCGATGCCCTTGGAGGAGCCGTAGCCGGTGCGCTGGCCGGCGGCGTGGCCGGCGCAGTCAATGCGAGCGACCGGCGTGAGGCCATCGTTCTCGCGTGCCTGCGGGGTCGCGGCCATCGCGTGGTCGGCTGAGGAGGATCCGCCATGCCCGACATCCTGTATCATCGCCGCCACCGTTTCGACGCGCTCTTCACCATGCTGACCGGCCGTGGCATCGCATACTTGCCACAAAACGCGCCCCAGCTTCGCGACGTTGGCCTGCCCGAAACCACCACACCGATTCAGCCTTCGCGCACCACGCTTAAGGCACTGGCGGATCGTCCAAGCCGCTGATCCGGGAGGGAGCGACATGACACCCACGACCCTTGCCATTTCCTACGCCGCCCTTGCCGGTTTCCCGACTGCAATGCATATCGCGCTGGCCGCCGGGGCCCCGCTGGGGCGCTTCACAATCGGCGGGCGGTTCCCTGGTCGTCTGCCAGGGCCGTGGCGGGCGCTGGCGCTCGTGCAGGCCTCTCTCCTACTGGCGATGGCCTGCGCGATGCTGGATCGGGGCGGCGTACTGCGACTCGGCCTGCCCGATGCGGCTTTCTGGACGGCGCTTGCGTTGACCGTGCTGACCACGATTGCCAATGTCGCCACCCCCTCGCGTCCGGAGCGTTTGCTCTGGGGCCCTGTCACGCTTGCCATGACCGCCGCCGCAATAGGTATTGCACTGCTTTGAAAGGATGTTTCTCATGAAGACCGTCTTCGTTGCCGGGGCCACCGGCTATCTCGGTCGCTTTCTCTGCGCCGAATACAGCCGGCGCGGCTGGTATGTCATGGCGCTGGTTCGGGATCGTTGTCGCGCCGACGACCTTGCGGCCGATATCTTGATTGAGGCCGAGGCCACGCGGCCCGAGACACTCGCAGGCACACTGCACGGCGTCGATCTCGTCGTATCCGCCCTCGGCATCACGCGGCAGGCCGATGGGCTGACCTATCGCGACGTAGACTATCAGGCGAACCTGAACCTGCTGCGCGAGGCCGAGCGCGCGGGCGTGAAACGCTTTGCCTATGTCCATGTGCTGAACGCGGATGCCATGCGCCACGTCCCGCTTGTTGCGGCCAAGGCAGACTTCGTGGACGTGTTGCGCGCATCCGTCCTGCCGTCAACGGTGATCGCGCCGTCGGGCTATTTCTCGGACATGGGCGATTTCCTGTCGATGGCCCGGTCGGGGCGTGTCTGGCTCTTCGCGCCCGGAACGCACCGGATCAACCCGATCCACGGCGCAGACCTCGCCGCAGCAACCGCGGAGGCGACCGAGGCCGGGACCGACTGGCTGGATGTCGGGGGGCCGGAGACCTTTAACCATCGGGAATTGGCGCAGCTTGCAGCGGAAGCCGTCGGGCACCCCGCGCCTATCACCCTGTTGCCGGACTGGCTGCGCAAACTGGCACTGGCGATCCTGCCGCGCCTGACCCCGCGTCGCATCCACGGCCCTGCGCAGTTCTTCCTGACCGCGATGTCGATGGACATGGTCGGGGCACGCTTCGGGACCCGCACCCTGACCGATCACTTCAAGCAGCTGGCCGTGCAGCCGTCGGCATCGCCTCCCTCCACTGCCATGGAGGACAGCGCGTGACCCTCCCCCGGATCGGTGGTCTGGCCGCCCTGACCTGCGCCGCCACCTACATGATCGGCTTTGCCCTGCTGGCTACTCTGCTGGCCCCGTTTGGCTACGGCACGGCCGATATCGACGCGCACGCCCTCACGGCCTTCATCGACGCGCACCCCGACGTGTTGATCATGTGGAACACGACGATCTACGTGGTGAACGCACTGGCGCTGGTCGTGCTCGTCGTCGCCTTGGCCGGGCGGCTGGCGCATGTACCAGGATGGTCGGCTGTGACCCGTGCCTTTGGCTTGATCTGGGCCACGTTGGTTCTGGGTGCGGGCATGATCGCCAACGTGGCAGTAGAGCATGCGGCGCAGCTGTACCCGACAGATCCGCAGGCTGCGGCCGAGCTCTGGCACCTGCTGCACATCGTCGAACTCGGCCTCGGCGGAGGCAACGAGATCGCCGGCGGTGTCTGGATCACCTGCGTCAGCGCTGCCGCCCGGGCCGCGCGTCGCCTGCCGCGCGCGGTCAACGCACTTGGCCTGCTGGCGGGCCTCGGCGGCCTGCTCACCATCTTTCCGGCGCTCGGCGATGCTGCGGGCGTAGTGTTTGGCCTTGGGGCGATCGCCTGGTTCCTTGCTGTAGGCGCCGTGTTGCTCACAGCCCGGCCCCAACCCGTGACAGAGGTCCTGTGATGCACCGTGTTCTCAAGGGGCTTTCGGTTGGTCCACTGTCAGTGCTTGTCCTTGCCGTTGGCGCGGGCGCTGCTCTGGCTCAAACGCCTTTAGCGGCAAAACCCGATACGCGTTTGTGTCGGCTCGGCAATCACCGTGCCATCACACCGGAAAAGGGGAAGCGGGCATTGGTGACCTTGGATCGCGCTTTTCCAATGTCGGCTGTTTTGTGGATAGGCAAATGGGTGCGCGATACCCATCCGACTATTTCGCCCCTTACTGGCCATTGTTTCATGGGGGTAAGACACCCGTGTGTGGCACGATGAGCATAGAGCATAAAACCGAACGCCTCCGGTCCATGATGAAGGCCTATGAAGGCCCTCGGCACACGGTTGTCGCTGCCAGCCTTCGTCACGGTGAACCCCGGTTCGTCAACTCGGGCGCAGAGATCACAGAGGCCTCACCCGAAGATTTGATTTTCGAGATCGGCTCAATCACCAAGGTGTTCACGGCCATTTTGCTTTGCCTGCTGGTCGAGGAAGGCAAGGTCGATCCGCGCGCGCCCCTGCGGCACATGTCAGGCGATCTGGCAGGGGTTCCGGACTGGATCACGCCAGAGCGCCTGATCTCGCACACCAGCGGCCTTCCCAATTTTCACATGCCCATCTGGAAGGCGCTGATGCGTCCTTGGCCCGACGGGCCCTATGTCGGGTTCTCCCGATCAGACCTGCTGAAATGGCTTCACAGTTGGCGCGGCCGGGCGTCCGAGCCCCGGCCCCGCCACGCCTACTCGAACCTCGGGATCGGCCTGCTTGGTGAAGCCATGGCCATGCAGGAGGGCATGCCCTTCATCAACCTGCTGGCTGAGAAGGTCGTGGCCCCGCTTGGACTGAAAGACACGACGCACTGCCTTGGCGATGACCGGAATGGCCGATTGGCGCATCCAAGATATCCCAGCGGGAAACCCGTTTCGCCCTGGAGGTTCGAGGCCCTGGCAGCAGCCGGTTGCCTGCGGTCTTCGGCGCACGACCTCGCACGCTTCGCCATCCGCGTGATGGCGGCGCTGAACACCCCGGAAACCTCCATGGATCGCGCGATCCGCCAGTCGGCGATCCCAGTGTTCGGATTGGGCCGCCGAGGTTGCATGGATCCGTCCGCGCAATGCTCGGGCTGGCTGTCCATGAAACCTCCGAAGCCCGGACCTCGCTTTCTCTATCACAACGGCGGAACAGCGGGGTCGACCTGCGCCCTCTACATCTGCCCCGAAAAGGCGGAGGCCTGCGCGGTTCTCTCCAACAACGGCATCGCCGGAAACCTTTGGGGCAGCATCAAGCTGGATTGGTCCAACCAGATCACGCAGGCGCACGAGTATTTCGCAGCGATTTGACCGCCAAAGCCGGCATTCGTTGCGAGTCCAGCATTGGTCAAAATGGGCTCACTGCCGACCTTGGGCCCGTCACAGCATCTCCAGAGTCGCGATTACCTTGCGGCGTCGAGGGCGGCCCAGAGCCGTCCTCCGCGCGGATCAGGCCCAACGACGGGTCTCAGTCCGAAGCGGACATGGCGACCCCCACCGGCCGGCCGATGACGCCTATGCAGGTCGGGCGGTGAGCCGTCATTCGCTGCACCGGCCACGAACGGCAGCAATGCGCAAAAGTACCCTTTGCAAAGCCGAGTAGGCCGAGCCAAACCAACTGGCGCGACCGGCCCTTTGCGGACCTTCATGGGATGCGCAGCAGATGACCGGTCGCAGCCCTTGCCTACTCAGAGCGCATGTGGCGCAGGCTGGGCGGCCGCCCGTCCTGTCATAACCGCTTTTGTTCCGCCGGTGAACCCAAGAGGGGTGACAAGTGGCAAACACCCCACATAAGAAGGATCCTGTCCGCCCCCCAAAAAATAACCATTTCGCCCCCAAAACCTCCCCCAAATTGCGGGTGATTTGTGCACAGTGCTGGGTAAGACTTCTTTCATCAACTGAAAGGAACCGAGCCATGTCAGACCAACCGATGACCACACATGCCGTAGAACGCATTGCGCAACGCGGGATCCAGCCCCAAGCCCTGAATGTAGTTATTGCCTATGGGCATGATGCCCCTACCCGTGACGGCTGCTTGAAACGAGAACTCCGCTACACGCGGGTGAGTGAGGTTCTCGCCGATGGCGTGCCACTCAAGATCATCGAAGCAGCCCTGAAGATCGAAGCCATCCTATCGAGAGAGGAACGTCTCGTGACCTGCTACATGCGATCGCCGCGCTGCCTGAACCGCCCTTCACGGCGCACGCGCATCCAAAAACGCTATGGGCGGAGGGCGTAAGCATGTCCGAGAACATCATCGATTTTCTCCGTCGCAGATCGCGGGACCCGGAGACCATCAACGAGCGGGTCGAAAAGTACCAGCATCAGCGGTTGGCCGACCTGTCTCATCTGCGGACCGTCCTACAGGAAAGCACAAGGATGCAATGGCCGGACCGAGCCGTCATCGTGCGCAATCTCGGACGCCTGATCGAGCGCCGTTATCCTGGGGAGCAAAAGGTCTGGGCCTCGAAGCTGATCTCGAAGGCATTTGGCAATCAGGCCGAGTCCATCTTGAAGAAGCGCTCGCGTTACATTCGCTTTGAAGGGGAGGGCGCCTCCGAAGGCGACCAGTTGTTTGCAACGCGCGGCCAGGTGCTCTGGCTCTCTGACGCATGGACAACACTGATTCATGGCGATACGGCTACGGACGAACAGAAGGCCCAAGTTTTGTCCGCCGTTTGCGAAGGCACATCGTTCTTCGAACCGGTTCGCCCTCGGCTGATGCGCGGAAAAGACTGTCTCCAGGAGTTTCGTCTCAGACTGGCCGGAATGATTGACCGGATTGCACGGGAAACCGATATCGTCGGCTATTTCGATGAGATGCGTCACCATGACGTCGAAACGCTTCCCCAAAGCAGGACAGACCTGTCGAAAGCGGAACTTTTCGCGCTCAACGAGGAATGTATTCCGGTGCAAAGATTCGAGCACAGCGCTGGAGAGGCATTCTGGTCCAGCAAGGACTACTCCCGCCTTAGACTGGAAGGCTACAACTTTCGTACCGAGGAACCACCGGCGCTGCTGCCTCGGGCCCGCCTCGCACGGCTTTATTGGCCGCGTACAGTTCTCTGTCTCGATGTCAGTGCGTCGGCAGCAGAGGTGCGGGCGGCCGAACTGGATGTGCAGGAAAGGCAGCTTCGGGAAAGAACGCTGCGGGAGGCAGGCTTAAACTCCACTCAGGTAAACTGGGCTGAATTCTTGGATCCCACTACGGGACGCGCCCTCCCCGGTGCTTCTTGGCGAGTGTTCTGGCAGGCCCGGTCCATCGACCTTCACCTCACGGCGCAGGATGAACCGGAGGCGCTGGCACTGGGAATATCGGCGCTTGAGCCACACTGGACACATGCCACCAAGGATCTTGTGAGACCGCAGGACGATACAGTGATCGACGCTCAGATCGAAAATTGCACTCGCTCCGACGAGGAAGAGGATCTGTTCGCGTGGTTTCCTGACGGCGACAGAATGCTGGTCTGCCGCGGATTCACTGAAGAACGGCCTGAGCCGGGAACTGAAGAAGGCACGTCCGGGCCATCCTACAAGACGATTCGACATGAACCGGACGAGTGCGAAATGTACGAAGAGCTCATGTACATGCATTTCGGTCCGCTTGATGCAGGTCCAGCCTGGGAGTTGATGACTCTGCCCATGCAGGATTGGCAGAGCGTCTTCATGGCCAACAGGCCATGGAGCACTCGGCCAGAGGTTCAGCCTGCCTTACGCCCTCTGTTCGCAGCGCCGGCCGGGTGGACGCCGGCTCCGGACGACACCTTGGCATCGGCGATCCTTCGCAGTCTTGCCTACGGAGAAGGCGAGGAACGGCTCGACGAAAAGCTCATGGCGGCCGTGAACAAACGTGTGCGGTGCCTCGACGAAATGCGGGGCCAGCTGGAGCGCAACTACGAGGATGCCCTCGCGAATAATGGGTACAATTTGGGAAAGCGGTCATGAAGAAACCTTTCCGCCAGATAGATGAGGGGCGCGTGGCCGAGAGGAACACAGCTGGAGAGACACCGCAGGAGGAACGCCGCCGCATAATCAGACCAACCAGATGAGCCAGACCCTCTCTCAGATCAGGACGCCAACTGGCCCAAATACTCTGACGACGGACACCGAATATTCTGCCATCATGGAAGCGACAGATTGGACCGATTTGGAAAACGGCGCTGTGGTCACAGCGTATTTCTCGATGCTCAGCGACGAACTGTCGGGGCGTCGCTTCAACAAGGCCGCCCAAGACCCCGCTCTTCAGGACCAGATCAACCGCAGCCAGGGCTCTATTGAATTCAAGATGTGCAACGTCTCTGCCGCCCTGCGCGGCCTCGGGTTGCCGATAATCGAGGGCTACGCCCCGCTTCAATTTCCAGATGGCACTCGCCGAGGCTGCAGCCCGCTGGCCGGCATGCAATCCGGAGTGGGAGATCGCGCTTCATCGGAAAGAGCAGCGCCAGATGGCTGAACCTGCGCCGATTTTCCTCGGCGTGGCCCCCACCCTGCGGAATGCGCCGCCCCTGGACGAGCTTGAACAGATTCAACGCATCGCTCGCCGTTTCGCCTCGGCAGGACGCGACGAGCGCAACCGCGCCCTGGGATACGCCGGCGAAGAGCGTGTATTTCACCACGAACGCGCGACCTTGAAACTAAATGGCAGAGACGACCTCGCCCGACGGGTACGGTGGGAATCGACGAAGGACGGCGACGGTCTGGGCTTTGACATCGCCAGCTTCACGCCGGACGGACAGGATCGCCTGATCGAGGTGAAGACAACCAACGGATGGGAACGCACCCCCTTCCATATCTCTCGCAACGAGTTGGAGGTAGCCGAAGAACGTCGCGATCATTGGCACCTGTTTCGCCTTCATGACTTCGCACGGGAACCCAAGGCGTTCGAACTGCGCCCCCCACTGAACGCCCATGTCTCGCTGACCGCCACGAGTTTTCAGGCGAGTTTCGAATGACAAGCGAAGGACGCATGTTTCGCCGGACGATCGGCATCGACTATTCAGGCGCCCAGACAGCAGAAGCCAGCCTGAAGGGATTGAGGGTCTATCAAACACAGGACGATGGGCCGGCGGTCGAGGTGATGCCACCGCCCAGCCCGCGGAAATACTGGACACGCCGTGGTTTGGCGGAATGGCTGATTGCGGAGCTCGACGACAACATCCCGACAGTCGTGGGCATCGACCACGGCTTCTCCTTCCCGATGCGCTATTTCGAACGGCATGGCATTGCACCGGACTGGGACGCGTTCCTCGAGGATTTCTGCACCCATTGGCCCACTGACGCACCGCGCACCTATGTCGATTTCGTCAGGGACGGCATGCTCACCGCGATGCATGTCGATAAATAACACCATCACTTCGACCGGCGGTCGAGCTCCGCCATCGCAAAATGCGCCGACGCCTTGCGGAGGATCTCGTTTGCCTGACGCAGCTCGCGGTTCTCCCGCTCCAGCGCCTTCATCTTGTCGGCGACATCTGTCGGGACGCCCGCCCGCTTGCCGCTGTCGACTTCTGCCTTCTTGCCCCACTCATTCAACGTATGCGCCGAACAGCCGATCTTCGCGGAGATCGACATGATCGCCTGCCAGCGGGAACTGTGCTGGCCCTGGTTGTCCAGCACCAGCCGCACCGCACGCTCGTGGACCTCAGGAGAATATTTGTTTGTTGTCTTGCTCATTGTGGCTTCATCCTACTCAGGAGTTGAAGCCTCCGGCAAATCCGGCGCGGTTCAATTCGATTAAGGGAGATACGCTTTCATCATTTTTAAGCCAGCAGTGGATTGACGCCATGAGTATTATAGCAGATTTTCCGCCTCAGCAAAATATCACCGGATCTGGACGGACCTGTGACTGCAGCTCGCCAGCCATTCTCATTACTCGTAACATTCGCATCATGAACAACTATAGCCCAACTGCCCGTTCACAGAAGCTGGTCCGATACTTCGCTGCGTACCGAGCCGCGCTCGACGCGTCACAAGTCGGCGGCGAGCTCATGCCCTATCGTTGGTGGAATCTCCCAAGCTCGTTATCGATTACTTGGCTGGCATATAGCCAAATGCTCCAAGAATATGCAACGGAGCTCGCCAACATCATCAACGCCCTGACAAATCACGTTCACCGATTGCGCGCTTGGGATAGCGTTCTGGACACCCTTCAAGATGAGGATAAGCTTGATGTGTCCTTCGAATTTGTCGAAACATTGGGAACCGTAGCACTCGGTCAACCCTATGCGATCAAATCGCGCTTCGCCTTTGCGGTCGGCCATTTGTCCCACCAAGCGAACCAAGCGGTGGATGGGGACAATTGGAAGGATGATTTCCCAGATACAAACCTCTATCTAAATCATATTGAGCCGTACGCGTCAAAATGGAAGAAATACCGCCCATTCAAACTCAAACTCGAGCCACTGGCCGGCAAAGAGTTTCGGGAAACGTCAAAAGATTTCCGCAACAGGTATAATCATGGCTTTTCGTCGCGGTTCGTTGTGGGCATTACCGATACGGTTCAGAGAAAGGTAACTGACGACCAAGTAGGGTACGCTTTTGGCGGCACTGAACCCTTGAGCGTCGCAGAGGTCGCGGACCTGCTCGCGAAAGAGCGCGACCATTGCTACCGTGCGTTCAAGGCATTCCAATCTCTGGTCGAGGAACAGATCGAGGCAATCGTGGCGGTTGAGGCGGGCGGTAAGGCAGCTATACCATAGCCGCCAAAGCCTTTTTCACATTCTCTGCGGACACCATCGATATCTTCGTCAAGGTGACTTGACACGCCAAACTTTCAACCTGACGCGAGCGGCGCCCGGTTGTGGCTGGCGTCTTACGTCAGCGCCTATGAGGCCAACAGAGCCGAATTTTCAAGATTGTCGTAATACAAGCTTTGCTTGCCGAGGATCATACACAAACTGGGTGATCGTTCCGTCCTTGATCTTTTGAACAGCCTCATCAATTG